>DATLMR010000447.1:0-3219 GCA_035537555.1 Blastocatellia bacterium | reverse complement strand
TTGCGGCCCGGCTTCTGTTTAGACGCGCCCTGATTACCGCCCGCTCTCTGGCCGCTGTCGCGCGCCTCCTGGCCCTCGATAGGCTGGGCGGCTATGGGCGGCGCGACGGGCGGTACGGTTTGCCGGTTCGGCGCGTTCGATTGAACAGGGGCCTCGGCGGCCGGGGAAGACTGAACCGGCTGAGGCGCGGGCTGCGTGACGACCGACGGCTGGGGAGCGGACTGCGTCTCTCCCCTTCCCATCAGTAGCAGCGGAACTGCCATCAAGACCACGACGAGCGCCGCCGCCCCGGCATAATGGACCCACGTGAGCTTGCTTAGTAGAGATGCCTGAGGTCGGATCGCCTGGTCCTGCCCGTAGGCACTCGCCGGATAGGCGGCCTGGTCTCCGGCCGAAAAGCCGAGACGGGTCTCTTTCAGAGTATCTTGTTGGCGGGCCGCGTCCGGGGAGGTCGGAACGGAATTCCCCGCGAGCCTGGTCGCCCTTGGCACCGCCTCGGCAGCCGGGCCGGTCGGGGCCGCTGCTCCGATGCGCGTCGGGGGAGGCGCGGCCTTCGCTTTTTTCGCCTCCGACAAAATGGCCGCGTCGCCCATGCCTTCTTCTATGGCCGCGCGGAATTCGGAGACGGTTTGAAACCGCGCGTCGGGCCTCTTCGCGAGCGCGCGCATCAGAGCCCTTTCCACGCCGAAAGGTATATGCGGAGCGAAGGTTCTCGGCGGGGTCGGGGCTTCCTCGATCTGGGCCTTCATGACCTGGAACTCGTTTTCGCTGCTGAAAGGCACGCGCCCCGTCAACATCTCGTAAAGCAGCACTCCAAGCGAGTAGATGTCCGAGCGGGCGTCGGTTTCGAGCCCCTGTACCTGCTCGGGCGCCATGTACTCTATCGTGCCGACCACCATGCCCTGTTTGGTCATGCGAGAGGTGCCGAGCACGCGGGCGATGCCGAAGTCCATGACTTTTATCGAGCCCTTGTCGGTCAGCATCATATTGGCGGGCTTTATGTCGCGGTGGACGATGCCCAGGATGTGGGCCTGCCCGATCCCTTCGAGCGCCTGGCAAAAGAGAGAGACAGCCTGGCCGAGCGGCATCGCGCCCGAGCGGGTGATGATGCTGTCGAGCGTCTCTCCTCGCACGAATTCCATCACCATGAAGAAGTCTTCGCTCTGTCGAAAGAAGCTGTGAAGAGTGGCGATATTCGGGTGATTGAGCTTTGCAAGCGTCACCGCTTCGGAGCGAAATCTCTCGACGAGCTGGGGCTGGCGCGACAGTTCGGGCCGCAGCATCTTGATGGCGACCTCGCGTTCGAGCATCAGGTCCACGCCCTTGAAGACCGCGCCCATGCCTCCCTCGCCCAGCGTCTCCGTGATCTTGTAATTGCCGACTACGTTGCCGATCATATTAGAACCTCCGCTTCCCGGGTCTCTTTAACACTTGAAGGTTTTTCGCCGAGGGGCTGCAACCTGATTATTCCGACCGTGATATTATCGTAGCCTCCTCTGTCTTTTGCCAGGCTTATCAGGCTCTCGCAGGCGACGTGCGGGGCGGCGTCGAGCACCGCCTGTTTGATCTCCTCGTCTTCCACCAGATCGTAGAGCCCGTCGGAGCAGAGGACGAACTGGTCGCTGGCCCTGACGGGGAAGGGCTCTTCCCAGGAAGAGACTTCGACGTCGGGCTGGCTTCCGACGGCGCGAAGGATGATGTTCTTATCGGGATGATGGCGAGCCTCTTCAAGGCTGATGAGCCCGCTTTTGACCATCTCCATCACGGCCGAGTGGTCCTCGGTCATCACGTATATCCGGCCGTCTCGCACGAGGTAGAGGCGGCTGTCTCCGACGTGCGCGGCCAGAGCGGTCCCATCCCTCAAGACGAGCGCGGTGCAGGTCGTTCCCATCCCGCTCAGGCTCGCGTTCTTCAGGGAGACCGCGTGTATATCGCGATTGGCTTGCTGGAAGGCTTTCTTGAGTGATTCTTCCGGGTCGCTTTTATCGTCGTAGTAGACGCGGCTCACGGTCTCGACCGCGATGCTGCTCGCGACCTCGCCCGCCGAATGTCCGCCCATCCCGTCGGCCACTACGAAGAGCATGCCCTTGCTCTCCAGCACCTCAGGGCTGGTCGGCTGGACATACTTGCCGGAGTCTTCGTTTATCTCCCGCACGCATCCCACGTCTGTCCGCAGGCTGGCGACGACCCTGTACTCTTTATGGCCGTCCCCGTCAGATTGTGCCGGGCTGTCGTTCATGCTTTCTCGCTTCTTTCGCTTAAACATAAAATCAGTTCGTTATATTTACTATGAGAGGCATCCTGAAAGTTCGAAGATCTTAGACCGCGCCCTCAGAACCGGTCGAGGCGCGATCTTCATTTCTTCGCCATATTGAAAGTGTAAACCTTGCGGTTGTCGGTCACGGAAAATTCCACCGGCTTATCTACAAACCCGTCGTTCTTGAGAACGAAATTGATCTGCTCGCCTTGCTTCGCTTCGAAGTTGAAAGGGGTCGTCCCCAGCTTCTGCCCGTCCCTGTAGACGTCCGCCCGACCTTCGGCAACATCTATGGTCAGGGACTTGGGCTGCGCCGGGCTCCGGGCCGGGGACGAGCCCGCGAATTGACTCCCCGAGGGCTGGGCCGACCTGTTCGCCGGGGAAGACGGCGCGCCTCCCCCCATCAGCGAGTACGCGCCTACGCCCAGGAAGAGGAGAAAAGCCGCGCCGCCCGCTATGATGAGCCATCGCTTCTTTCCGGCCAGCGGTTCGGTCCGGTCGCGGGAGACCGGGCCGCCCGAGTAATCGACCCGGGCGAGGTCGTCGAACATATCCTGCGCGGTCTGGTAGCGCTCCGAAGCGTTCTTCTTCAGGCACCTGGCGATCACCGATTCTATGCGGCCCGGGATGGATTGATTGAGCGCCGTCGGCTTCGTGTATTCGACCCGGTTGACCTTTTCGTAAAGCTCGCCGATGGTGTTGGCTTCGAAAGGCATGTAGCCCGTCACCATCTCGTAAAGCAGGATGCCGAGCGCCCAGATGTCCGACCTCGCGTCGGCGTACCCGCCCTTGAGCTGCTCGGGCGAAAGATACTGCAACGTGCCGATGAACCCTCCGGCCTGCGTCAGAGACGGAGACGAATTCGACTTGGCGATGCCGAAATCGAGGAGCTTGACCTGGCCCGACGGGCTTATCTTCACGTTGCTCGATTTTATATCGCGATGCGTGATGCCCTGGCTGTG
>DATLMR010000446.1:0-2470 GCA_035537555.1 Blastocatellia bacterium | reverse complement strand
TCCGGCTATCTCGTCTCGCTCGGGCTCGGCTACGTCGTCAGCCGCCTCGTTCCCATGCTCCAGATGTCTCCGCTCTCTCCGAGCCTCGCTCTCGGGGTATTTCTCTACCCGCCGATCGCGGTCCTTATAATCGGAAACCTCCGCCGCTTCGGGGGGCTCCTGGACCGTCTGTGACGGGGTGAGGGGGCAGGCTCTCTTATGCGATACATGGACATTCCCATCGGCCCGCTCGCGCCGGAAGTCATCAACGTGGTCGTGGAGATCCCCGGAAACAGCGTGAATAAATACGAGTATGACCCGGAGCTGGACCTCTTCCGGCTCGACCGAACGCTCTATTCTCCGATGCACTACCCGGGCGATTACGGTTTCGTGCCGGGCACCCTCGCCGGGGACGGAGACCCGCTCGACGTGCTCGTCCTGGTATCGAGTCCGTCCTTCACGGGCTGCGTGCTGGAGGTGCGCCCTCTCGGCATGCTGGCGATGTTCGATCAGGGCGACGAAGACTTGAAAGTACTGTGCGTGCCGACGCGCGACCCCAGGTCCGACACCCTCAGCGACTACAAGGACGTGTTGCCGCACAGGCTGCGCGAGATCGAGCACTTTTTCAGCATTTATAAAGAGCTGGAAGGGAAGACGACCGAAATGGGCGGGTGGAAAGGCGCCGCGGAGGCGAAGGAGGCCGTGATCACGGCCTCGAACCGCTACAGAGAATCGCTCCCGAAGGGCTGACGCCTCCAGTGGTCGTTCCGTCTACTGGAGGTCGGAAGGCTGCTCACTTCTTGAAGAATCGTTTCGCAATCGATCCGAGATCGCCTTTCCAGAAACCATCCACCTCCCCCTTCTTCGACGACGAGCTGAGCTCTCGCAGCGCGGCGCGGTTATCGGGGTCGAGTTCGAGCGCTTCTCTGAAGAAATGCTCGGCCTTTTTAGGCAGGCCGACCTCTTTATACAGGAGGCCGAGCTTCGCGCGAATCTGGGAGTTGTATGGATCGAGCTCCGTGGCTTTGACCAGATGTTGCTCCGCCTCGCGCCTGGTCCTCGGGTTCCGGATCAAGGCCATGCCGAGATGAAAGTGGTAGGCCGGCTTCGAGGGATCGAGCTTGATCGCCTCCTTCAGCAGGTGGACCGCCGCGTGATACTCCTTCCTGTCAAATCGAGCGCGGCCCTGCTGGTAACAATGCTCCGCGCTACGGCCGGAGCCTCCCTGCTGCTGATTGTCCGGGGCGGGCGCCTCGCTTGATGCCTTCTGAGGCGCGGGCTGAGAAGGGGGAGGCCTGAGCGCGCCCGTCTGCTTTCGTTCGTCCTTGAGTGCGCCCGAGTTCGGAAGATTTCCGCTTGAAAGAGCGCTCGTCGAGAGGGTACCGGTCGGGAGAGGGCCGGTCGTCAGGGTGCCGGTAGGCTTCCTTATTTTATCGTCGTATGCGGCCCTCTGGCCCGAGTCGCTCAAGGTTTCGTATGCCTGTGTGATCCTGGCGAACAGGGCTTCCAGCTTACCCTTAAGGTCGGAATATTCCGGCTTGCGGTACCGGTCGGGGTGTAATTTCTTGGCGAGCTGGTAATAGGCCGCCTTGACATCGCCGGTCGTCGCCTGACGGGTGACGCCGAGGACCTCGTAATAATCGGCCGAGTTATAGAAGTGCAGCTTGCGCGATATCTCTTCGCGGAGGTGCGCGATCTCTTCCGCGGTAGACTGTTCTTGAACGGAATCCGCCTCGTCTTTGATAAGGCGCAGGAAGCCCGAGCTGACGAGGGTGCAGACGGCCCGGTGAGCCTCCTCTTCCGGTATGCCGGATTGCGGGCCGACTTCGCTCACCTGGATAGACGATTCTATCCTCGACAGCAGGTAGCTTTCGACCGGGACCAGCTTTCCCGTGTCCAGTCTGAAGCCCTCGGCTTTGCCCCGCGTCACCAAAGCGTTCGGAGGCGCGATCGCATCTGCCATCTGCTGGTTTACCGCCGCGTGCCGGGCTCCGACCAGCAGAATATCGACCGCGCTCGCGCCGAGAGTAACGTCGTGAGCCGCCCGTATCCGCTCGTCGAAAAGGTATTCGCCCTGGGTCCATTCAAAGAGGGAAACGATTATCGCCATCACCTGCTCGGACACGAACCTTCTCATCTGCTCGTCCGTGAGCGCCCCGATATCGACCAGGGCAGGTCCGAGTCGATTGGCCGTCCCCGCAAGCTCCAGAGCCCTGGCTATCTGTTCCGGGGTCACGGCCCCTTCGCCGATCAGTTTGTGATCGAGCTGTTCGGTTGAAATATTGCTGATTGCATAGACGGGCTCGCCCGAATCGAAGAAGATGGCCTTGATCGCCTTGCCGCGCGACAGGCGGAGAAGTCCGCTCGACCTCTTGGCGGCGACCTCGCGTATGAGATCGGCTATGAGCTTTTCACCTAATTGTCCTTGCACCTGAAGTATCCTGACATGGGTGCGAACTACAGGGAGCGGTAGTCACGCTCATTGATTTGA
>DATLMR010000445.1:0-26244 GCA_035537555.1 Blastocatellia bacterium | reverse complement strand
CCGGGGAACATGAAGACGACGGGAGGAGACTCGACCTCAGACCTCACGCTGTAGACCCGCTTCGCCTCCCTCCCCTCTAGCCCTTCTATCGCTCCCACCTCGTCTCGACATACAACCACTCGCCTGTGCTCGAACCTCTTCCTCCCTACCCTCAGCGTGTACCCTACATCCTTCAGCTCCCGGCTCCCTTCCGCCTTCAGATACTGAGCCAGATTCTCGGTCGCCCTCTCCAGCGCCCCCTGTGTCCTCGCCGATATGACCACCACTTCCCACTCCCGTCCCTCCCCCTCCTGCTCGCCTCCCTGCTCGCCTCCCCGCGCCTGCTCCGGCCCTTCCTCCACTATCAGGTGCGCGTTGGTCCCTCCCACGCCGAACGAACTCACCCCGGCCCTCCTGGCTTCTCCATCGCTCGCCCATTCTGTGAGCTCCGCGTTCACATAAAACGGGCTCGAGGCGAAGTCTATGGCCGGATTCGCCTCAACAAAATGGAGGCTCGGCGGAATCTGCTTGTGCTTGAGCGCCTCGACCGTCTTGATGAGCCCGGCGACGCCTGCCGCCGCGTCGAGGTGCCCAATGTTGGTCTTGACCGACCCCAGGGCGCAGTATCGCTTCTTCTGCGTGCCCGACCTGAAGGCCCGAGTCAGCGCCTCGACTTCTACAGGGTCTCCGAGCGCCGTCCCCGTCCCGTGCGCCTCGATGTAAGATACCGCTTCCGGCTTTATTCCCGAGTTGGCCATCGCCTCGGCGATAACCTGCGCCTGACCCTCGACGCTCGGGGCGGTATAGCCTACCTTTAAAGAGCCGTCATTATTAATGGCCGAGCCTTTGATGACGGCGTGAATCGTGTCGCCGTCATCAAAGGCGTCGGCCAGCCGCTTGAGCACGACTATGCCCACGCCGCTTCCGAAGACGGTCCCTTTCGCCTTCGCGTCGAAGGCCCGGCAATGCCCGTCGGGCGACGCGATTCCCCCTTCCTGGTAGTAGTACCCGGTCCGTTGTGGGACCTGTATGGAAATCCCCCCGGCCAGGCCTATGTCGCACTGATAACTGAGCAAGCTCTGGCAGGCCAGGTGTATTGCGACCAGAGAGGTCGAGCAGGCAGTTTGAACATCGATACTCGGGCCTCTCAGGTTCAATTCATAAGAGACCCTCGTGCTCAGAAAATCCTTATCGTTCCCGATCATCACCTGGAACCCGTCTTCCGGGCTGACAGCCCTGCCGAGGAGGTTATAGAGCAGGTACGAGCTGATGCTTGTGCCCGCGAATACTCCGATCAGGCCGGAGTAGGTTTCCGGGTTATACGCGGCGTTTTCGAGAGCCGACCATGCGCACTCAAGGAATACGCGCTGTTGCGGGTCCAGCAGCCCCGCTTCCCGGGGAGAGTAGCCGAAGAAAGATGAATCGAAGAGGTCCGCGCCTTCGAGCAGGGCTCCGGCCTTCACGAAATCAGGGCTCGCCAAATCATTGGAGCTTACCCCGAAATTCCTCAGCTCCTCATCCGTAAAAAGGCGGATGGATTCTACGCCGTCGCGCAGGTTTTGCCAGAACTCATCGATATTTTTGGCTCCCGGAAATCGGCCGGCCATTCCAATGATAGCCACCTCAAGGCTTTCCGTGGCGCTATCCTTCTTCCATGTACTCATAGAGTCTCACTGTTTCGATTGGATCATTCTTCGCTTTTGGCGCAACAACCCTTCTTTTTGCCTGGCGGCTCGAACCTGATCGTCCCGGGCGGAGAGTTGTTGAGGCTCTTCACGGGCCAGATACTTCGCCAGAGCGCTTATCGTCGTATGCTCCAGCAGCTTGACGAGAGGCAAATCCCTGCGGAGCGTTTCTTTCAGTTGATTATGGACCTGCACCATCAAGAGGGAATGGCCGCCCAGGTCGAAAAAGTTGTCATGCACGCCGATCTTTTCTACTCCGAGAGCCTGCTGCCAAACTCTGGAGATATGCCTTTCAATTTCGCTGCGGGGAGCGATGAAGTCCGCCTCTCGATTCGCGTGCGATCCGTCCGGTCGAGGCAAGGCCTTGCGATCCACTTTCCCGTTTGGTGTCAACGGAAGCGCGTCCAGCAGAACGAAGGCGGAGGGCACCATATATTCAGGCAGCTTTCCCTTTGCAACGCTTCGCAACTCTCCGACCGAGACCGCCGCGAGCTCTTTCGCTACAATGTAGGCTACGATGCGAACGTCGCCGGGCGCGTCCTCGCGCGTTACCACGACGGCCTCCCGCACGCTCTCGTGCTCGCCTAAGACGGCCTCGATCTCTTCGAGCTCGATGCGGAAGCCGCGCACTTTTACCTGCTGATCGACGCGGCCGAGAAATTCCACCGAGCCGTCCGGCAGAAACCGCCCGAGGTCTCCGGTGCTGTACATTCGCGCTCCCGGCTCGCCCGCGAACGGATCGGGTATGATCTTTTCGGCCGTCAGGGCGGGGAGATCGAAGTACCCCCTGCCCACGCCGGCGCCGCCGATGTATATCTGACCGACCACACCTACCGGCAGCGGCTGAAGTCGATCATTGAGCACGTAAATCCGCGTGTTCGCAACGGGCCTTCCGATGGGAATGGCGACGCCGAACTCTTTGACCTCGTGTACCGCCGACCAGATGGCCGTTTCGGTCGGCCCGTACATGTTGAATAGCCTTGCGGGCAACTTCTCGCCGACCTCCTTTACCAGGGATACCGGGAGGGCTTCGCCGCCGAGCATTAAAGACCGAAGCCCCCCCAGGGAATCCGCAACGCCCGGGTCAAGCATCAGCACCCTCATCATAGAGGGCGTGCACTGCAACAGAGTCGCGTTATGCCTTTTTGCCTCCGTAAACAACGTGTGATCGGAAACCACTCTGCGAGCATTTGATAGCTCCTTCAGTTCATTCAGTTGATGGAGAGCGGCCAGGGCCGAGTCCGTCTCGACTCCGAAATCCACGAGGCACGCGACTTCGTCTACCCCGATCTCTTTCAGGTTACTGACCATTCTCTCGCACGTCTTCGGGGTGCCGAACAGAGCGCTCGTCTCAAAATAGCGATTGAACGCGAAGTCGAGCAGGCCGTCCATATCTTGCCGGCCCATGTTACTGAGGTCCAGAGAGAGGCCTAAACTCTTCACGAGAGTCGCAATGAGCCCGATCGATGATCTCAAGTAATTAATAAAAGGCGCGCGGACCTTCTCTCGAACAGCCTCTCTATCTTCGCCGATGAAGGTGTGCAGCATCAGTGTTATATGTCCCGCCCGCGGGTCATGGCCGGACCTGGCCAGCGACTCGCGGTAGAGTCTCACATTACCGGCGACTTCCTCGACCGACTGGCCCAAGAGATGGGTCAAGATGTTTGCGCCTATCTCGCCTGCCTTGACAAAGGTCTCGGGGCTGCCGGCCGCGGTGATCCAGACAGGAAGCTTCGCCTGCACCGGCCTCGGGAAGATTTTCACCTCGATCTCTTTACCGACTCCATTCCGCGCGATCACCGCGTCGCCTTGCCATAGGCTTTGAATGGTCTTTATCCCTTCGAACATCACGTCTTTGCGGGCCGCGTAACGTTCGGGGGAAAACGCGAAATCATCCGCGTGCCAGCCCGAGGCGAACGCTACCGCGACCCTGCCCTTCGATAAGTTGTCAACCAGCGCCCACTCTTCGGCCACGTGAACGGGGTTGTGCAAGGGCAGGACTACGCTGCCCGCCCGTATCTTCACGCGTTCGGTCATAGTCGCAAGCGCCGCCCCGGTTACAGCCGGGTTGGGATAAAGGCCTCCGAACTCGTGGAAGTGGCGCTCGGGCGTCCATACGGCTTCGAATCCGTTTCGGTCCGCGAATTTCGCCCCTTCGAGCAGCAGGCGGTATTTATCTTGTGTGGACCCCGAATCGTCGGTCGCAAAGTAGAAGAGGCTGAATTGCATCTGCTTCGTTTCGGCGGGGCGGGGCTGAGATGCCATGCCCGTCGCCGCGCGCTCGCTCAAAAGTATGACTCGCGCTCCCCGCGTCAGAGTCCAGAAGAGTTCCAAAACGGAGATGTCGAAAGAGATGCTCGTGGCGGCCAGCAGCGCATCCGTTTCGCCGCAGCCGATGGACTCGTCCATTCCGGTGAAAAAGTTCACCACATTGCGGTGAGCGATCATCACGCCTTTCGGCGCGCCCGTAGAGCCGGACGTGTATATTACGTATGCGAGGTTCTCGGCCGTCGCCCCGCCGACCGGGTTGCCTTCTTCCTCCCGAGCTATTTTCTCCCAGTCCGAGTCCAGGCAAATGATCCGCGCACCGACGACCGACAGGTCCGGAGCCAGTCTCTCCTGAGTGACGATCAGCGGGACGCCCGCGTCCTCGAGCATAAAGCCAAGCCGCGCCTTCGGGTAATGCGGGTCCAGAGGCAGATAGGCGGCCCCCGCCTTTAGGATGCCCAGGAGGCCGACGATCATCTCCGGCGAGCGCTCCATACAGATTCCGACGACCACTTCGGGTCCCGCCCCCAGCCCCCGCAGGTAATGGGCCAGATGATTGGCACGCCGGTTCAACTCTCGATAGCTCAATTGACGCCCCTCAAAGACCACCGCCGCCTGATCAGGCGTGCGCGCCGCTTGATCCTCGAATAGCTGGTGTATACACGAATTTCGAGGATAAGCTCGGAGGGTATCATTGCACTCCACGAGCAGGCGTCGGCGTTCCGTATCGGTCAGGATGGGCAGCTCTGAAATGCGGCTCCGTGGATCGCCGACGATACCTTCCAGCAAAGCCTGAAAGTGCCCGGCCATGCGCGAGGCAGTTTCGGCATCGAACAGGTCCGTGTTGTATTGCAGTGACGCGGCGATACCGCCCTCCGCTTCGGCCATTACCAGCGTCAAGTCGAACGGAGCGACCAGCCGCTCCAAAGCCACGGATTCTACGGCCAGCTCGCCCAGGTGGAACCGCGCCCCGGCCTTGCCGAGAGCGAGGGAGGCCAGGCCCTCTTCGCCGAGAAAAGGCGTCTTCTGCATGGCAAACATCACCTGGAAAAGGGGGGACAGGCTCGGGTCGCGCTCCGGCTGGAGCCGCTCGACGAGTTGAGCAAAAGGGTAGTCCTGGTGCTCGAAAGCGGATAGCACTACCCCGCGCGTCCTCCCGAGGAACTCCTCAAATGTAGGGTCGCCCGACAGGTCGCCGCGCAAGACGACAGGGTTGACGAAATAGCCCACAAGCCCCGCCAGGGCCGCTGAATTTCTGCCCGAGGTGAGAGAGCCTACCGAGATATCTTCTTGAAACGTGTATTTGCTTAACAGGACTTTGAACGCGGCCAGCAGAATCATGTAGAGCGTGGCCTGCTCGCGTTGCGCCACGATCTTAAGGCGGCTATTTATCCTCGCGGGCACGTGGAAAAGATGAGCAGCGCCTCTATAGGATTGGACCGGCTGTCGCGGCCGATCCGTGGGCAGATTCAATTTCGGCGAGCCGCCTGCCAGACGCTTCTGCCAGTAACTCCAGAGCCTCTCTCCCCCGGGGGTCGCCAGGGCCCGCCATTGTCGGCGGGCGAAATCCACGTATTGCAGCGGCAGGGGGGCAAGGTCGGCACGGGCGCTTTTCTTTTGCGCGCCGTACAGTATTCCCAGCTCCCAGGTCATCACGGCGAGAGACCAGAAGTCGGCTACGATGTGGTGGACGCAGAGTAGCAGGACGTGTTCCAGGGGAGATCGCGTAAACAGGCTGACCCTCATCAGCGGAGCCTGGCCCAGGTCGAAAGGCCGATGGGCTTCCTCACTGAGAGCTTGATTGAAAGACTCTTCGCTCCAATCGACAGCGTTCTCATGATTGAAGCGTACTTCCATATTCGGGTGAACCCGCTGAACGGGCTCTCCCTCGTGCAGGCCGAAGCTTGTCCGCAGGCAGGCGTGCCGGTCCACGAGTCTTTGAAACGCTTGACGGAAGATACCGACGTCGATCTCCGAACGGATGCGAAGCGCGGTTGCGATATTGTATGCCGCGCTCTGCGGGGAAAGCTCGTGCAAAAACCACAAGGCTTGCTGGCCCGGGGAGAGGCGATGGCTATCGATAGATTCGCTCTCATCCGCGTCGGAAACCTCTTGAGATACCGAAGGAAGGGATTTCAAAGCGGAGGCGAGCTCAGCCGCGAGCTCGGAAGCAGTCGCGCCTTGAAGAAAGCTCGCCATCTTCAGTCTCACGCCGAGGCCGGTCTCGATGTGATGGACAAGCTCTATAGCCGCAAGTGAGTCTATGCCATACTGAATGATGGGGAGGTCGCTATCTATGCGGTCATGATCAAACCCCAGTCTGGCTGCTAATAGCGCAGCCAGCCAGTGTCGTAACGACTCCTTGCTTCGCGAGAGCGGCGCCGGCAGCAACGCGAGATCACCGTCTTCCGTCAATTCACTCGCACGCCATTGGGCCACAGGTTCTAAGGTCCCTCCCAGAAATGCCGCTCGGCAGGCGTGACGTTGAATCTTCCCGCTGGAAGTTTTCGAGATGCCGCCGGTCTTGATGAGCGCCACGGCGAACAACTGGATTTCGTGCTCTTCGCTTACCGCCTTGCGGATACTCGCGATCGCTTCTTCCGCGTCGAGGGCGTGCAGGTTGACTTCCTGCACGATGACCAGGCGTTCCTGACCGCGCGCCTCCACGGAAAAAGCCGCTGCCGCTCCCGGCCGCGCCGCCGGGTTGCAACGCTCGGCGGTTGCCTCGATATGTTGGGGGTAATGATTGACCCCGCGAATGATGATCAGATCTTTGATCCGCCCCGTCACGAAGAGCTCTTCTCCCACCAGGAAGCCCTTGTCCCCCGTGCGCAAAAAAGGGCCCTCCCCCGTGTCCGACAGGTACGATTTAAAGGCCTGCCGGGTCTCTTCAGGGCGGTTCCAGTAACCCTGCGCAACGCTCGGGCTCGACACCCAGATCTCTCCCACCTGATCGGGAGACAGCCGGGACGAGGTCTCGGAGTTCACGATAGCGACCTTATGGCCCGGTGCGATCGCGCCGCACCCTACTATCGGGCGGCTATCTCTCTCGGACGGGGAGACTGGAAGCACTCTATTCTTTTCAAGCGACTTCGAGCTCAGCTCCATAAACGTCGGCGGCTTGCCGCCGGAGACGAGCAGCGTCGCCTCGGCGAGCCCGTAGCAGGGGAAGAAAGATTCGCGGCGGAACCCGTGGGGCCCGAAGCTGGCGGCGAATCGCTCTATCGTTTCGGCCCGGATGGGCTCGGACCCGGTAAAGGCGATGGCCCAGGTGCTCAGGTCCAGCTCCGCCCGCTGCTCGGCGCTGACCCTGCGAGCGCATAACTGGTAGGCGAAATCGGGGCCGCCGCTTATAGTAGCTTTGTAACGGGAAATCGCCTGCAACCACCGGACAGGGCGCTGCAAAAAAGAGACCGGCGACATCAAGATGCTCGGAAAGCCTCCGTACATCGGCTGAAGGACGCTGCCGATCAAACCCATGTCGTGGTACACAGGCAGCCAGCTCACGCACCTGCTGTCAGGCTCGTACTTGAAAGTACGCTCCAGTTGGGACGCGTTGTGAATCAGATTGCCGTGGCTGATAATCACGCCTTTTGCCGTGCCCGTGGAGCCGGAGGTATATTGCAAAAACGCGATCGACTCTCCGGCCATATCCGGCGGCCGCCAGTCACCGGCGAGCCTGTCATCGCACAGGTCGGTCGTCAACCATCGCAGCTCTTCGATGGCCGGGATACGGTCCAGAAGGAAGCGGAACCTTGATAGCGCCGACGCAGTGGTAAGAGCCATTGTCGCTTTGGCATCCCCGACGATCGACTGCAGGCGGCGCATATTGCCGTTGGATCGGGGCGGGTAGATCGGAACGGCTACCGCCCCCGCGTACAGGCAGCCCAGGAACGCCGTGATATATTCCAGGCCGGGCGGGTAGACCAGGAGCACGCGCTCGTTGCAGGCCTTCTGTTCTTGAAGCAGGGCCCCGATTGCCCGGGCCTTGCAGTCTAGCTCACCGTAGGTCAGGCTCGCTTCTTCCTCTTCGCCGTTGGCCAGGAAGGTGTATGCGGGCCTTTCAGATTGATGCAGGGCTCTCCAGCGGAGCAGCTCAACCAGGGTGGCAAAAGCGGGCGGCGCTTCGGAGTCGAGTTTGGACCCTCGTATATTTTCTGATTTCAGGCTCAAAAGCTTAACTCCTGTCTGTACCGGGTTGCATCTGGACGCAACGCGAAGTTAATCGAGACGTGGCGGGAAATCCACGGCTACGATCCTCAATTCGCTCGTATAAAGATTCCCCTCGGCATCCGGCAGCCATGCTTGACCCGGCGTCGGAAGCATCTCCGTGACCGTAATCGAAGCGTTAGCCCGGCCCTCCTCGCTTGCCTGTCTTTCCGCGCTCTGCGTGATTACTCGGGCAAAGAGGTTGATGAGAACGGGGCTATCGAAATCGATATAGAACGGCTTCTCCTCGGCCGGCGATTTCACGAACACGAAACGAGGGATACGGTGAGCGCGCGCCCACCGGCGGGCCTCCAGAAATCGAAAGGCTTCGTCTTTTTCAGAAGCGAATGGCATCTCCGCAGGCGAAAAGCGCCAGGCTTCCCGGTTCACGACTAACCGGCCGATGCTGATGCGCGGGGCGTAATCGCCGGGCGGCAACATCTTGAAGTGATTCGACACTCTCTCGGACAGAAGATCGGCGAAGGCTTCGATAAGATCGAACCGCAGCCGCCCGTCCCGGCTCCGAACGATCAGCCCTTCCGGGGCATCCTCTACCACGAGCGACCCGATCGGCAGGGCGCGCTCGCTCGCGATGCCGGAGATGTCTCGGGAGTACTCCAGGCGAAAATCTTTAGGGGTGGTCAAAAGAGTATGGTCACGCGACGTAAAAATCTGCTTATCGGGCACAGGCACCAGGCGGGGCCTCGACATATCCAGGTCGAGAGCGGAGAGCAGCTCTCCCGGGAACGGGTGCTGCGACACGAAAAGCTTATTACATATATTATTCGTTCCGACGTGGAACTCGCCCAATACGAGCTGGTATTCCCCGCGCCTTATGGCCTCCGGGCCGGAGGCCGCGATCATCACGTCAGGGCAGTTATAGCGGCCGTATTGCCAGCCGAGCCAGGGCCGGTCGAATGCCTCCCGAACCAGCGGTCTCAACTGCTCGCTCTCATAGCTGACGCGACGCCGCCCGTGAGGAAGCGATAAGACTGCCGACCACTTCTGTTGAAGGTCCGCCAGGACCGTGTCGTAGAGCCGCTTCTTGTTGCCGAATACCAGCGGCTGGGCCTGGAGCCAGAGGTCGACAAACTCTACCACCGGAGATCCGGTCGCCCGGGCTATCCCCTCGTAAACCCGCCTGAAAGCCTCCATACAAGTGGCCGATACTTCGGAGATGAACCATCGCGCACTGGCGAGCAACAAGGAGAGCGGCGCCCCTAATTCACGCAACAGAGACGGCCCTATCTCTACTTCTATGTCCCTGCGGCAATCCTCATATACCAGCGTTCGGCCCGAATACATCTTGCCGTGCCGTCTCGTGGCGGCTACACCGGTCAGCCGGATAAAGGCGGCTTCCATCTCCTGCATCGCGCGATCCAGCTTCTCGGCATCGCCCGCCGCGCGGGCAACGGCGTCGCGTGCGGACTGAAGCTCATCGAGCCATCCGAGAGCGCGGCTTTGAATCTCTCTATTCCCTATGGGCTCAAGCCTGTCGCGGAAATTGGCTTCGATATGCCATTCGGATGGGACCCGCAAGTTCCAGGGCACTTCGAACCGCCAGGAGATTATTCCCCGGGAGTCCAGCCCGTCGAGTAGCCGATAAACTTCGGCCTCGTCCCTTATACCAAGCGAAGGGTCGGCCGCCATCTCCCTGGCCATCTCCTTCGCGATTCGTAAGCCATCGCAGGCCGCGATGATAGCGGCCTCTTTTTCCGAAAAGATGATGGGCCGCCCCGACGGCGGGCAGACCATCATCTTTTCGACGCGCATAAAGGGCATGCGGCGCGGCGCGAGCCACGGCCTCAATGCCTCGTCCTGCGCGACCGCATCGGCAAGTGCGTCAATGCACCATCCTTCAAAATAGACATCGCGATGCGCCAGCAGGCCGGGGCCTGTCAGGACATCGATCGCTTCGCCCTCTGAAACAAATTTAGCCCACCCGACCGGCCCGAAAAATCCTATCGTGTCGTTTTTTGCACAGTATCGCTGCCAGTAACTCGCCGCTCGGACTTCGTCACGTCTAGTATCTTTCGTCCTTTTGCGAGCGCCTTCAGAGTACTTTTTGAGGAGCCTGTCGAGCCCTGTTTTCAGAGCCGCCCGGTTCTGCCAGGTAACAGCTTCGCGGAAAAGGTTTGAAGAGACTATCTTGCGTATGGATTCAGACAGGCCTCCCAGGCCGGACTCGAAAGATTGTCGAAAGTCACGCCCTAAACGCTCAGCCTGCTCGACCGACCGGCCGAAGGCGCTGATCGCCGTTTCAGTTTCAGCCCCCATCTCACCGGGCAGCGGAGCTTTGCCCTTCTTCAGCTCGTGCAAGGCCTTGCGCAGCCTGGCGCGCCTCTCCTCGCCGGCGGCGGCGATCTCGCGACGGAGGGCCATTAGTGCCTCCTCCAGGGACTCTTCCGCTTTCTCTTGCTCCTCCAGCAAAAGGTCCGCGACCGTCGCGCATTCGCTTACGGAAAGCTCAAGCACCCGCGACGCCGCGAACCCGGCTCCTCGAAGGACCGACCAACGCCACAAGGCCCATTCGCCTCCCGGAAGTCTTATCAAGTGGTCGGGTAGTCGGGGCGACTCTTCCTTGCCGCCGGCGGAAGTGGGGCTAATGGCTGAGGTCTCTTTGCTCATCTATTTCGGCACCGACTCGCTTCAAGCCGGCCATAAGCGAGGCTGTTGAGGGTGGTTTAAAATCTCTTCCGTTTCGATCGAAGACAGGGCAGGCGCGACACGCAACGCGGCCAATAATGAACCGCTAGGCGTCGGGATAAACGGGCCTGTTCCAGCTCAGGCAGACCCGTACCCAGATGATTAAACCCGAAGGAAGCTGTATAAACAGCGGTTAGGTTATCTCTATACCGGAGAATCTTTCGTTTAAACTTCTCGGCGGCCTATTTTGATACCGCGATGCGCCACCGATAGCTCTGAGACCTCCTGGATTATATATTACATTCAAGAGAACGGGCGATCCACATTACATTGCGAAAGAAGAACCCGTTGTCCCGTAGCGAGATTCATCCGCGCGTAAAACCCGGCGCGCCGGGTTTAAAGATCGTCAAGCAGACCCGCCGGCTCGAAGGGCTAGCCATTGCTTGCGGCCTCTTCCATCTTCTTCCTCAAGCTGAGCGGCCTCATGTCGGTCCAGACTTCTTTGATATAGGCGAGGCATTCAGCTTTGGGGCCGGTCTTGCCCGCGTCTTTCCAGCCGAGCGCATTCTCTCTGTGGGCCGGCCAGATGGAATACTGCTCTTCGTGATTCACGACCACCTTGTAGATCGTAATGTCTTCTCTCTCGTCTCTGCTCATACCGTCCTCCTGTTAACCAGAATATTTCGCCGACGCGCGGTCCCCGCGATTCAAACGGCGTTTGCCAGATGATAGAGTTCCTCCGAAAGTACGCGCAGCGGCAGCGGCTGGTTAGTGTTGATGAAAAAATGGTCGCCGGGAAACAGTCGCAGGTTAAACGCAGACGCCGTTTGCTCGCGCCAGGCTTCCAGGCTTTCACGGCTCACCTCCGGATCTGCCAACCCGCCATATGCAGAGATAGGGCAGTTGAGCGGGGGCTCAGGCATGTACGTGTAAGTGCTACAGATCGCAAAGTCCGCCCTGAGCAGAGGGATCATCAACTGCATCAATTCCTGATTTTCAAGCACTTCCTTTGGGGTGCCATTCAAGCGGCGCAATTCTTCAATGAATTCAGGCTCCGGCAGACCGTAGACGGCGCGGTCTTCGATAGGAAGCTGCGGAGCGCGACAGCCGGAAACGAACAGGTGCGCCGGCTCAAGATTTTCTTCCCTCCGCAGGAGGCGGGCTAACTCGAAAGCGACCCTTGCTCCCATGCTATGGCCAAAGAGAGCGAATGGCTTATCGAGGAGCCGGAGAATAACCGGTTTGATGGCCTCGACCAGCGGGACAAGTCTGTCGAACGGAGGCTCCAACAACCTGACGCCGCGCCCCGGCAACTGGACGGCGCGCAGCTCCACCGATTTCGGAATCCGATCGGCCCATGACCGGTAGGACATCGAGTTGCCCCCGGCGTACGGGAAGCATAAGAGCCGGAGTTTCGCCCGCGGATTCGGCCTGGCGCACGCCATCCACGAATCGATGTTCGGCGCGCCGCTCATTTTGGAAATCATAGTCTTCATCTAATCAGTCGGCCCCAAGCCTCTTTTTTCCGGTCGCTCCTCGTACGGCCCGCGCCCCTCTGGAACTCGCCCGCTATTTCGACTCCGCCCACGAGGCGGGCAGGAATGAGGGGATGGTCGTGCCAATCCCTTCGGTCGTCGCAAGCTCATAAACCAGCTTGCTCACGGCCAGATCAAGGATCCCCAACCCGAACGGGCTGAATACGGCGACGCGGTCGCCGGCGCGTCGCGGGGCCGCTCCGGTCAGGATCTCTGCCAGGGTGCATCGTATGAAATCTCGATTGCCGACCAGTTGCTCGGCGAGGTGAACCGACGTTTGCTCGCGGCATATATGGTCTATATCGTCGACGATATTATCGGCGCCCAGTATCGCGCCGGTCGAAAGGTCCCTGAGAGATATGTGCAATATCGTGCTGCCGGGCGCGCACGCCGACAGATGGGCGACGTGCGGCTTGACTGCCGTCGTCGCAAATGAGACCAGCGCACAATTCCTGAACACCTCGTCTTGATTCATGGCGATACTGACTTCCAGAGGACTGAATACCTCGCCGCATTTCGACTTGAAATGATGGGCGCGGGTCTCGTCCAGGTCGTGAATCACAAGCGAGCTTATTTCGGGCAACGCAGCCTTGAGGAACCGCAGTATCTCAAAATTGATTAGGCCGCAACCGAACAGCCCGACGCACTCTGTTTTTCTCCCGTCGATCAGAGCCCGCGCGGCGAGGGCGGCGCTTGCGGCGGTGCGCTTGGCGCTGATGATCGACCCTTCGAGAATGGCCTCGGGCCTGCCTGTTTCCGGGCTGTTGAGGATTATGGCGGCTGAAGCGCGATCCATGCCCTTCAGGGTATTGGCGGGGAATGACGAGACCCATTTCATGCCGGCAATATTGGAAGGGCCTCCCAGGTAAGCAGGCAGCCCGATGATTCGGTTCTCTTCACTATCGGGGAATCGCA
The DNA here is from genome assembly GCA_035537555.1 of Blastocatellia bacterium. GTDB lineage: Bacteria > Acidobacteriota > Blastocatellia > UBA7656 > UBA7656 > DATLMR01. The sequence continues at coordinate 13,007 of DATLMR010000445.1, read as the reverse complement.
GGAACGTCGAGTGCGGCAGCGAGCTATCGCCTCGGCCGTGAGCCTGATAGGCCATTGCCACCGTATCCATCAACGCTTCTTCTCTGGCGCTGAGCAGCGTGCCCACGTCCCCCGCCTTGAGAATCAATATGTCGCCAGTGCCCATGTAGTTGCCTTTACGGAATCCGCCCAGAGATGCGCGACATCCCCGAAGTGCTCGGAAACCCATTCGTCCGAATATATTGTGTCGAGGTATCTCTCGCCGCGGTCGGCGAATATGGCGACGCAGGCGGCCTCGGCCGGAATTTCATGTCTTATCTGTTCTATAGCCGTGAGCACGGCGCCCGAGGAGCCTCCAGCCAGAATGGCTTCGCTCAGCGCCAGGCGGCGGCAGCCGACGACGCAATCCAGGTCCGATACGTGTATGTAATTATATGCCAGGCCGGGCTGGAACAATTGAGGCCTCAAGGCGGCCCCGTGGCCCGGTATCAAACGCTTGGCGCTTTTCCCCCCGAAGATCACGCTGCCTATAGCATCCACCGCGACTATTCTTGTCTTGAGATCGTGGTCGCGCACGTACTCGGCGCACCCCCTCATCGTTCCGCATGTGCTTGTCGCGCAGAAGAGGAAATCGACCTCCCCGAGGGCGGCGCTTATTTCCTCCATCGTGTGGTAATGGCCGATGGGGTTATAGAGGTTCTCATACTGGTTGGGCCAGTAACTGCCTTCGATTTTGCCGACCAGGTACCGGACTCGGTCAAGGCGCGCTTTAAGAAACTCCCCGGTCACTGGATCGGGCTTCTCTACAAGGTCTATCCTGGCTCCATAAGCTCGGAGCAGAGAGATATTCTGCGAAGCCGTCTTCGGGTCCACCACACAGATGAAGCGGAGGCCATAGTAACAACAGGCCTGGGCCAACCCTATGCCCATGTTTCCTGAGCTTGACTCGACCACCACTGTGTCGGGGCCGATCGCTCCCGTCCGGATGCCGTGGTTAATGATCTCCAGCGCCGGCCTATCTTTCATGCTGCCGCCCGGATTGAGTGACTCCAGTTTGGCATACAGGCGAAAAGAGATGTCACGCATCACTTTCGTCAGTCGAACAAGCGGCGTGCTGCCTATAGCGGACAAGATACCTTCATCCATAAGCTTTATCCTCCTGTCTGCCCTCTTGAATCGCCCGAAAGTCTCCGCCCGCGACGATCACGCGGCGCCTACACACCAGGAGAGGATTGCCATCGCCGAATTCAGCTTGTGCCGGGCCTGTCGGAAGGCGAGGCTCTGCGGGCCGTCAAGCACTTCGTCCGTGACTTCCTGGCCGCGCATGGCAGGAAGGTCGTGGAGAAAGATTGTGCCGGAAGGTTTGGAGACCTCAGCCATTAACTCGGCGTTTACCCGGTATAGCTCGAATTTTTCACGCCAGTTCGGATCCGTTTTAGGAGCCCCCATCGTGCACCACCGAGTCGTGTATACAACATCAACTCCCCTGGGCAGCCGGGTTAAATCATGGAGCTGTTCGACCTCCGCCCCGTGTCTTTTTGCGAGGTTCCGTGCCCTTTCCAACGCATCACGGGGCAGGTCGTATTCTTCAGGGGTGACGACGGTAAGCCTCATGCCGGGCGTCTGGGCAACGGCGAACGCGAGCGCGACGGCGGAATTATTTCCCTCGCCAATGTAAAGGATGTGAACGTCGTACAACCGGCCTAGCGCTTCACGGATGGTCGCGAGGTCCGCGATGGCCTGAGTGGGGTGCTCGTTTTCACTCATAGCATTAATGACCGCCATCCGGCCTTGCCCGGCCAGTGCCTCCATCTCATCAATCGATCCGTTGGTGCGAACGACGAGGAGGTCGAGGTAGCCGGATAAGACTCGGCCCGTGTCGCTTACGCTTTCGCCGGTGACAATCTGCAAATCGTTCGGGCCGTACCGTATGACCTTTCCCCCCAGGCGAAGCGCGCCGACTGTGAAGGCTGTGCACGTCCGCGTCGATGAGCACCGGAAGTAAATACCGGCGATCTTGTCTTCAAGCGGCCTCGCTTTACCCTCCGGGCCTGTGGCGATGGCGAGAGATTGTTCGACCAGATACGAGAGGGTTTCCGGCCCCAGGCCCGATAGCGAAAGAAAATGCCTCACTGTCATTCGGACGCTCCCTTAAGGTTGACGAGCAGGCGTACACGTCTCATTTTTGAAAGTAAAGACTCGAGCTGACCCCGCTATCAGAGTCAGGAAACCGATCCCGTTTCACGAGGCTCTTAGCAGAGCGATTTTGAAGCAGCAAAATCGCTACGCCGGGCTAGTTTTTCGCGGATTTGAGACACGTCCCCCGGGCGCTCGGCAAAGGATCGACGTCGAAGCCGGGCATAGGGGAACGCATAGGAGCACGGGTAACTTCGATTGCAGAGCCACTCTGCAACAAGTCTCAGAACGCGGCTGATTTGTTTTTAGTTTATCCTTTTACAAAGTATTTACATTTTTAACATCTTTATACAGATATGGCTTGCTCGGCCTTATCGCGTTCTGATGTTAGTGCGGGCGGACGTGTCCGAGATTCCGTATAAGCGGGCCTCTCGAGTTTCTGAAAGCAGATAATGAGAAGTTGCGTGTGTAATCCCGCAAGGTACTATTTTTTGCGTCCCTCCGAAGAGACTCGCAACCCTTAAGCACCAGGGCGGATGAATATGATGCCCAGGTAAATAGGTGGGCGGCAGAATGCATGTTGAGCTGGAAGGTAACGCTATCGGGCTTTAGCCCCGGGCAAAGAGCCGGGGGCCTTCCGTCAATTAGAGCGGCCTGATCCAGACATTGCGAAATCTTACCAGGTCTCCATGATCCTGGAGCTGCACCGAAGCTTTCGGTCCGTGGGCGAGGTAAAGGGGAGGCTTGTCGTGCCATGTATTTCCATGAATCTCGACGTTGTTCTGTATCAGCACGCCATTGTGCAGCACAGTGATGCGCGCCCGCTCCGTGACTTTTCCCTGCTCGTCGAATTTGGGAGCCTTGAATATGATGTCATACGCCTGCCACTCCCCGGGCTTGCGGCTTGCGTTGACGAGCGGCGCATACTGCTTGTAAATCGCCCCCGCCTGCCCGTGGTAGTAGGTCACGTTATTGTAGGAGTCGAGCACCTGCACCTCGTATCGCTCCATTAGGAAGACGCCGCTATTGCCGCGTCCCTGATCTTCTCCCTTGACCACGGAGGGGGCCGCCCATTCGATATGCAATTGACAATCGCCGAATCCCTCTCTGGTCGCGATATCACCCGTGCCCGGCGCCACCTCCATGTAGCCGTCTTTGATCTGCCATCGAGCGTCGCCGCCGTCTTTCACGCTGCGCCATTTTGAGAGATCGGAGCCGTTGAAGAGAACGACGGCATCGGAAGGCGGGTCGCTGTTGGCCGTTCCCGGCGTGATAATTGAAGGAGCATTCTTAGGCGGGGGATAAGGGCTCAGTTCCTGAATCGTCTGGTTCATAACCACTCCTGAAAACGCGCTGAGCGAGAGAATGAAAGCCAGGCCGGATACCCTCAGTCCTCCGACAATTGCTTTGAGCCTGTCCATAGGTGATTTCCTCCGCGCATAGTATACATTTGCGAGGCAAAGGTTAAAACGCCACTTGCAGAAAACGGCCGGCTCCCGGGCGGGCATTGCGCGGCCCGCCTTGATCCCCGTGTTGCGGGGTGGTATCTTCCGAGCCGTCTCTTGACGGGCATCTTTAAGCCCTGATCTTACGCAGTAAAGATATTCACGCCGATAATCGGGAGAAGAATCGATGATTTTCAGGCTAATGCGCGGTGTCGCTATTTCGATATGCCTGCTGCTCGCGTGCGCGGTCGCGGTCGCCGCGCAGGATGCGGGACAGGTTCTGCGCCTATCGGTCGGTTATAACAGTCTGTACAACACTCTGAAAGATTCGCCGAAAAAGGACGAAGCGGTGCTCGCCAAAGTCGAGAGCCTCGGGAAGGCGGCGCGGGAGGCCCGCCAGGCGGGTAAGCACGGCGAAGCGCTCAAGCATTATTATCACGCCATAGCTCTCATGCGCGGCACGGAGTGGACGCCTGAACGCGCGCTCGCCACCGCCCTCACGTTCAAGCCTGAACGCGCCATGCTCGAACCTGCCCAGATGGTGAGCGTGCGAGTAGGCCAGTTATTCCAGCTCGACGAAAAGCCTCAGGGCAAGCTTTCGGCAACTCTCGCGCTGCTCAAGGAACGCGGAGACGAGCCGGTCGCGGTCCTCAAATCGCTCGACTCCTTCGACCTCGACGCCCCACTCGTGGCGGACGTGACTATTCCGTCCGTCGAGGACGGGAGCTATCGCCTCGCCATAATACTGAAGCCCGCGGCCCCATCCCCATCAAGCGCCGGCGGCGCTTCGGCGCCGATCATCAAAGCCGCGACGATTCGCGTCGAGCGCGGGCTCGCCCAGAGGGTCGCGGCGGCGAAAGCCCGCGCGGCAAAAGTCGAGTCGGGCCTCAAGGGAAAGAAGGAGGCTCTCGCTCCCGAGCTTACATCGGCGCAGTACCGCATCGGGCTCTTCGACCTGGCCAGCGCGGGACAGATTGCGCCGGAGCGCGTCGATTTCGACAAGGAGCTTAAGGAAGCGGGCGAAGAGATGGCCGCCCTCGAAGCAGGGCGCGACCCGTTCGCGCGGCGGCGCGGGGACTTCAAGAAGGCGTACCGCTCGCAGGTGGACGACACCCTGCAGCCTTACCGCCTCTTCGTTCCTTCGAGCTATGACGGCTCGAAGCCGTTTCCGCTGGTCATCGCCCTTCACGGGATGGGAGGCGATGAGAACTCCTATTTCGATTTCTATAAAGACGGCGCGGGCGAGAACATCTTTAAGATCGAGGCCGAGCGCCACGGCTATATCGTCGCGTGCCCGAAAGGGCGCGAGCCCGCGTCGATGTACCTGGGCGCGGCCGAGCGCGACGTTATGGACGTCATCTCGGAGATCAAGCGCGCTTATCGAATAGACCTCGATAGAATTTACCTGACCGGCCACTCCATGGGCGGCTTCGGCACGTGGTCGATAGCGATGAATCATCCCGACCTCTTCGCGGCCCTGGCCCCGATAGCCGGAGGCGGCAGCGCACAGGGTATGAGCAAGATCGCCCACATCCCCCAACTGGTCGTTCACGGCGATGCGGATAAGACCGTCTCCGTGGAGAATTCGCGCGCGATGGTGGAAGCGGCCAAGAAATTGAACGTCGAGATTAAGTACATGGAGATACGGGGCGGCGATCACGTAGGGGTCGCGTCGCTAACTTTCAAGGATGTCTTCGACTGGTTCGACACGCACAGTCGCAAGAGCGCCCGAGCCAAGAGCGCGGCGGGGGCAAGCAGTAATTGACGGGTTGCCGGGAGACGCAGCGCACCCTCCCGGCCCGGAGGGTGGCTTACCGAGCTTTAGGCCGGTGAGTCAATCGATCGAAAGCGCTATCGATGTCACGTCGTCATGGAAGCTGCCGCCGCTGAACTCGGATATCGCTCGAATCAGACGCTCCTGTATCTCCACCACGGAGGCCCCCCGGTTCTCTCTCAATAGCTGGATCATTCGCTCTTCTCCGAAATCCGCTCCTTGCGAGTTGAAGGCCTCGGTCACCCCGTCTGTGAAGAGAATGATTCTATCGCCCGCCCTGAGGTCAAGCTCTTTCTGCTCATAGTCCCAGTCAGGGAAAGGGCCGAGCAGCGCGCCTCCCTCTTCAAGCCGGGCGCCCGTGCCGTCCCGGCGCATGACTATAGGGGCGCAATGGCCCGCATTCGAGTAGGTCAGCTTGCGGGCGCGCGTATCGACGACGCAGTAAAAGAGCGTGATGAATCGATCGATCGCCGTATTACTATGGATGACCCGGTTCAACTTTCGACATAATTCCTGAGGCGGGACCTCTTCCGATATGAAGGCCTTTACGGCCGCCTGCAAGTTACACATCAGGAGGGCCGCGGGCAGACCCTTGCCGCTTACGTCCGCTATGCAGAGGCCCACCTTGTCGTCGCCGAACTTGATCACGTCAAAATAGTCCCCGCTCACATTGAGAGCCGGTATCCAGGATGCCGATATTTCGCAGCCTCGGATCTGAGGAATCTCCTTTGGCAGGAGCCCGTGCTGAATCTCTCTCGCGTCCTGAATCTCCTGTCGCTGCCTGCTCAGGCGCTGTCGCAGGCTCCGTCCATCTTTTATCTGGTTGCACAGGATGCTCAGGAGCCGGTCGTTTTCCCAGGGCTTTTGAACGAAGTCCCGCACTCCCCTCCGCATGGTCTCGACGGCGAGGTCTATCGTCGCCCACGCGGTCATGACGACGATCGGGAGGGTGCTGTCGATTGCCCGGATGCTTTCCAGCAGGTCGAGGCCTTCCTGCCCCGAGGTGGTATCGCGGGCGTAATTGAGGTCCATTAGCAGCAGGTCGAAGTTTCTGGAGCTGAGCGCCTCCAGCACGGCGGCCGGGGAAGTGGCCGTTTCGATCTGGAAGCCTTCATTCTTGAGCAGCAGGTATAGCGCCTCCAATATATCAGGCTGGTCGTCGGCTATTAAGGCCCGCGAAACTGATACCCGCTCATTCATGATTCCGGTCATTGCCATACTTCCGTTAAATCCAATTCCATTAAGAATCCGCACATATCGCAAACCAATTGGCGTGCCACTGCCGGAAGAGCGCGTAAATACGCGAGTCGTAACGGTAAAGCCGCGAGGCGGCCGGGCGATGTGTCCATTTGTGGCATCCGGGATTCCCAGAATCGAATACCTGCGGGCGGGCCGCGCGATGAGAGGAGGACGGAAAGATGTTGCCGGTATCCCGAAGGAGTAGCTGGAGTCTTCCCGTCGCCTCTATATCATCAAGAGATGACTCGCTTATCGTATAACAGGCGGCCCTATCTGTCTCTTCCCTGCCCGGGTAATCGATTGCTCCATTTTTGCGCTTTGAGCCCGCGCCCCGCCCCGCCGCCCGCGTCAACATTTGTAACCGGAGCCCCGCCGCCGTCGTAATTGAGCTCTGTAGGCCGGTCGTTCGTTTTCTCAATATTCAGCATGCAAAAAGTTGCGGAATCGGATACACTGCGACCTCATCCTCAAAGCCGAATAGCTCAATGTCGGGGCCGGAAGTCTCCGGCCGGGAGCGGCCACGCTTTCCTGCGAGCGGTTCGTAGCCGCCTCTCCTGTCGAGATCAAGGATTGAGAATTTATAGAATGGTGTCTGAAAGGAATCTGGTTTATGTGGATTAGAAAAGCGTTGCGAGATGTCAAAAAGAACGTGGATTCGCCGATGCCCACCCAGGTGGTCTCGAATGAAGAATTTCTCCCGCGCCCGCAGACTGCTCAGCAGAAGCAGGTCGAGCACCTGATAGGCGAGATGTCGGAGGAGAAGGCCAGGAAGCTCGGCCTCGACCGCCGGACCTTCATGGCGAGCGCCATGGGCATCGCCACCTGCTTCCTGGCTCAGAATAAAGTCTTCGGCAAGGTATGGGACGTGGACGAGGCGGAGACGATGGAGCTTGCCGCGATAGAAGAGAAATTCCCCAAGGGCGAATACTTCATCCTCGACGTGCAGGCGCATTTCAGCAACGGCATCGCGCTGCCTTTTCGCGAGATGGAGTTCGTCAAGAACATGGGGTTCAACCTCAAGAACGATGTCGATTCCTACGGCTACCGCAATTTCGTCAAGGAGATGTTCTTCGACAGCGAGACGGAGATGCTCGTCCTTTCCGGCGTTCCCACGCTCGAAATACAGAGGGGCGCGGACGGGAAAGTGCTCGAAGGCAAGGCCCGGACGCCCCGCGGGGGGATACTGCCGAGCTGGCTGATGAGCCAGTGCAAGCAGGAGCTGAACTCGATCTCAGGATCGAAGCGCGTGCTCTGCCAGGGCAACCTCGCGCCGAACCACTACTGGAACAAGACGACCAACTCCATGGACAAGGCGGCGACTATCGAGCAGATGGAGCGCGAGCTGAACGTCTACAAGATCGATTCGTGGAAGTGGTACTGCCACACCGACCCGGGCCGTTCGGGGGGAGGCTTCCAGCTCGACGACGATAACTCGCAGTGGTTTATGGAAGAGTCGCGCAAGCGCGGCATGAAGCTCATCAGCGTGCACAAGGGGTTCTCATACCAGTCGCGCACCCTCGGCCACCTCGCGAACCCGAAAGATGTCGAGAAGGCCGCGCTCCGCAACCCCGACTTCAATTTCGTCGTCTACCACTCGGCGCTCAAGCATGGCCCGAACGAGCCCAACTGGAAAGACAGCAACAAGTATGATCCGACGACGGGCGATTTCGAATGGCACTCGGTATTGATGGACATAAAGAAGCGCAATCCGAAGATGAACAACGTCTATTGCGAGGTCGGCAGCTTCTTCAACGTGCTGGTCGTCGCGGACCCGATAATGGCCATGCACGGCATAGGCAAAAACATCAAGCATTACGGCGTCGACCACGTCATCTGGGGGACGGATTGCCTGTGGTGGGGATCGCCCCAGTGGGCAATCGATGCCTTCAAGCGCTTCCAGATCAGCGACGAGCTGTGCGAGAAGTTCGGCTATAAGAAGCTCACGAAAGAGGACAAGGCCAGGATCTTCGGCCTCAACGCGGCGAAGGTCTATAAAGTAGACGTGAAGGCGAAGCGCAAAGCCTTCCCCGCCGATACGCTCAACCAGCTGAAGACGGCGTACCTCGACCGGGGAGGCCAGCGCAGCAACGCGGCTTACGGCTGGGTGCGCGCGGACGACTGAAATTTCGGTTTCAATCTCGAACTGACCTGATCGGAGATGAAGCGCGAGCCGGGCGCTCGCGCTTCATCGAGGTATTCCATCGTGTCGAAAGCTCTCCTCTGCATAATCCTCTTATCGCTCGGCCCGGCCTACGGGGGGCAAGAGAAGCAGCTTGAGAAGCAAGCTGAGAAGCCGTCTGATGGGCAGCCCGCTTTCCCTGCCGGCCACTTTCATCACCTGCATCTCAATTCGACCAATCCGGCTTCGGCCCTCGATTTCTATACAAGCAAGTTCGATTGCGAGCGCGGGCGCTTCGACGGATCGGTGGATGCGGTGTGGGCGCAGAAATCGTGGCTCCTGTTTACGAAGGTGGGCGAGCCGCCGCCCTGGGAGCTGACCTCGGCCATATGGCACTTCGGCTGGGGCGCCGAAGACATGCGGGCCGCCTACCAGAAACAGCTCGACAGCGGCACCCGGTTCTTTACGCCCCTGACCGATATAAGCGACCTGGCAAGGGTCCCGAACTTCTTCTTCGCCTACGTCGACGGCCCCGACCGCGCCCTTATCGAATTGAACACGGCCGGCCATCACCGCTTCGGCCACCTCCACCTCTTCAGCGAAGACCCCGTGTCGGCGGGCCAGTGGTACATGAAATATATCGGAGCGACGCGAAGGGGCGCGCTTCCTTCCCGCGAGCCGCGCTTCTATAGAAACCTTCAGGTCGGCCCCAGCATGTCGTTCAATCTCGACAACGTCAACGTGATCATCTTCCCCATAGAGCATTCAAAGCAGGCCTATCCGACTCACTGGAAGAAGGGGCAGACCCGCATATCTCCCACCAGAGGCCGCGTTGTCGATCACGTAGCTTTCAGCTTCGACAACCTCGCGGAGGCCCTCGAAAGGATGCGCAGGGACGGGGTGAAAGTCACGCAGGGGATAAAGACAATGGCAGGCGGCAAGACCAGGCACGCCTTCGTCGAAGGCCCGGATAATATCAGGATAGAGCTGATCGAAGGCCACGCCCGGAATCAGTAGCAGGCATTCATCTATGGAACAGCCAATCTGGAACTTCGAACAGGAACCCTCCGACGAGCCTCTCGACGAAACGGGCATCAACCTCCGCGCCTATTTCGACCGCATGCCGGACGAAAAGCTGCGCCGCTACTCTCCCTCCTGGACCGACGACCGCGTGAAAGAATGGGACGAAAACTTCCGCGATGACGGCAATCTCATGCTGCTATGCTGCGAGCGGGACGTGGATATCAAAGAGTACCGCGCCGTACTCGAGCAGTGCATCGAGTACCGGGACCGCGCGCGACCCGCATTGATTCCCGGCGCGCAATCCTGAAATACCACTTCAGTACTCGCACAATGAGCTGTGCACGGCGAAAGGCTTGAAGCCTTTTATAGAGCCTTCCGTATCATGGCAATCGGCGCAGATCGCGCTCCTCGGCGCGCGGCGATGCTTAAGGCTCGATTGCTTGTGCACGTCGTGGCAGCTTATGCAGGTCGGAGACTCCGACCCGTAAAGGGCCACGTCCCGCACGTTGCGGAGGATGTGCCGGTCTCCCGCGTTGAGCGCCACGTCATCCGCCCTGGAAAGGTCCGCTTCGAAATCCTGAAAGAGATTATCTCCGGCCACGAAGTTGTTGGGATAGGGCAGGCCCGTCGACCTGGACTTGCCGATCCGTATATGGCACTGGGCGCAGGTGGAGGTGATGGCGAGCTCGTCCGCCCGGCGCTTTTTGGAGAGGAATATGAGCGACGTGTCGCTCGAATGGTTCAGGTCCACCACCCCGTGACAGGAATAGCAATCTATTCCAAAGGCCGAAAAAGCCTTCGTCCGGGCGTCGACCCCGGTCGTGTGACAGCCGGCGCACTTGTTTGCGAAGCGTTCCCTGTCCCAGGAAGGCTTTTCCAGGTCGATCCACTTCTTCGAGGGCAGGTCTGCCTGGGTATTGAGCAGGGCGAATTTTCCGTACCCGTCCTTTTTGAGAAACCGCACGCGATGCCTGCTCCCCAGGAAGAACTCGATCTGAGGCGCGAGGGCCGCAAGCGCGGGCTGCGACTTTAGGAGCGCCTGATGTTCCGGGGCGTCTTCACGCTGTCGGACCGTTATGCCGTGCGCGTTCTTCTGCCAGCCCGGCCCGATGTCGTTCCGGTGACAGAAGAGGCATTCGTCGCCGGGAACGTATTCCGGTACCGGCTTGCCCGCGTGATTGCTCCCCCAGGCCGCGGGGTCGAGCGCCTTCTGCTGCGCCGAGACCTGAAAGGAGAAGATGACGGCCGATAGAATCGAAGCGAGCAGTATACCGACTTTCAGTTTTGTCCGCATTGGATGATCCCGGCTTTATCCGAAACATCGCGCCGGAGCGCGGGTGAAAGAGGCACGTGAGCCACCTGTCAATCACCCGCGCTCGAGCGCCATTTTGCGATCCGCCTTAATAGCTTCCGCCTTAATAACTGAGGCCGAAGCCATATTTGAAGAGGGGGTCGTAATTCCGGTCGCCCATGTTGATCGGGATTTGCGACATCGACCGGGGCCATGAGAACGACAGCTTGCCGGTCGGCTTGTAATCGCCGAACAGCACGTCGGCGACGCCCTGCCCTTCGGTCCCCGGAAGCCAGGCCGCGACGAAGGCGTCGGCGCGGGCAAGCGATTGATCGACGATCAGGGGTCTGCCCGAGAGCAGCACGACCACGACGGGAATTCCCGCCCTCTTCATATTCTCGATTGCCGCCACGTCTTCCCGGGCGAGCGAGAGGTCTTCCCGGTCTCCGAGCATCTCCGCGTACGGGGTCTCGCCTACCACGACTATTCCGACATCCGCCCCCTCGGCGCCCGAGCCGTCTTTGGAGAACGTAACTTTCGTCCGCTTCGACACGGTGTTTTCTACGGCCTTCAAGATCGTGGTCCCGCCCGTAGTGACATTTTCGCTCTCTCCCTGCCAGGTGATCGTCCACCCGCCGCACTGGTTCCCGATGTCGTCCGCGCTTTTGCCCGCGACGTGTATGCGGGCCCGCGTCTTCGAGAGAGGCAACGTTCGGTTCTCGTTCTTCAGAAGCACCAGAGACTGGCGCACGGCCTCGCGCGCCGCCTGCCTGTGCTCGGCGGAGCCGAAGGCCGAGTGCAGGCTCCTGTCCGCCATCAGGGGAGCTCCCTTTTCCATCAGGCCCATCGCGAATTTGACCCTCAGGATTCGCCTGACGGCGTCGTCGATTCGCGACATAGGAACTTTACCTTCTTTGACGAGGCCGACCAGAGTTTCGAAGAACTCCTGGTACCGGTCGGGCACCATCACCATGTCCATCCCGGCGTTGATCGATTGCTCGACGTCGCTCCTGTAGTCACCCGGCAGCTCGTCTATGGCCGCGTAATCCGAGATCAGAAACCCCTCGAACCCCATCTCGTCCTTCAGTATCTCCGTAAGCAGGCGCTTGCTGCCGGAGGCCTTCACGCCGTTCCAGCTGCTGTAGGAGGGCATGATGGAGCCGACTCCGGCCTTGATCGCGGTCACGTAGCCTTGCATGTGGATCTCCTTCAGTTCCTGCTCGCTCAGCCTGGTGTCTCCGCGATCCATGGGCCAGTGCTCTTTCGAGTTCGGCCCTTTGGCCGTGCCCGTTCCGTGCGTGGTGCCGCCGTCGCCCGCGAAGTGCTTGGCGCAGGCCAGGACGCTCAGGGGATTGCCGAGGGCATCTCCCTGAAGCCCCCTGACGGCCGCCTCGCCCAGGCTCCGCGCCAGCTCCGGGGTCTCGCCGAATCCTTCATACGTTCTCCCCCATCTTTCATCACGGGGGACCGTCACGCAGGGGGCGAAGGCCCAGTTGATGCCCGTCGCTTTGACCTCTTTGGCGGTGATGCGAGAGACTTTCTCGACCAGCCCCGGATTGCGCGTGCAGCCGAGGCCGATATTATGCGGGAAGATCACGGCCCCCAAAACGTTGCTGTGCCCGTGCACCGCGTCCACTCCGAAGAGGATCGGTATCTTCAAGCGGGTCTTCAAAGAGTGCGCCTGGTACTCGTCGTACATGTCGGTCCACGCCTTGAGGCTGTTGCCGGCCTTCGGATCGGAGTTTCCGCCGCTCAGCAGCGAGCCCATGTGATACTTTTCTATATCGCTCTTGTCCTTGAGCGCGTTCTGCTCGGCCTGAGTCATCTGCCCGACCTTCTCTTCGAGGGTCATCTTCGAGATCAGCTCGTTGACCCTGTCGTCATAGGACGAGAGCGATTTCGCGGAAGGCGGGCGCGCAGTCGCGGGTCCGGCCGGCGTCGGTATCGACGGAACCGCGCAGAGAGCGACACATAAGAGTACCGGGAAAATATATGAGCCGA
>DATLMR010000444.1:0-2449 GCA_035537555.1 Blastocatellia bacterium | reverse complement strand
CCTGGATCACGTCGAGGTGCTGAGAGGGCCGAATGCCATGATATTCGGCCGGGGAGGCGGAGGCGGAGTGATAAACCGGGTGACGAAGGAGGCCGTATTCAGCCCCTTGCGCGAGATCATGGTGCTTGGCGGCTCTTACGGCAACAAGCGGGTCGCGGTCGATTTTGACGAGCCCTTGAATGACAAAGTGGCCTTCCGCTTTAACGGGATGTACGAAAATTCCGACAGCTTTCGGGATTTTTTCAACCTGGAGCGTTACGGCCTCAATCCGACCGTGACGATACTGCCCGGCAAGCGGACAAAGATCACGCTCAGCTACGAGAATTTCCGTGACCACCGCACAGCCGACCGGGGCATCCCGTCCTTTGAAGGCAGACCGGCCGATACGGACATCTCGACTTTCTTCGGCAATCCGGACGAGAGCCGTGTGAGGGCGCTCGTGAATCTCGGGACGGCGACCATCGAGCACCAGGCGGGTAAACTTACCATTCGCAATAGGGCGCAGCTCGGCGGCTATGACAAGTTCTATCAGAACTTCGTACCAGGCGCCGTGACCGCGGATAAGACCCTGGTCGCTCTCTCTTCTTACAACAATGCGACCGAACGGTTGAACATATTCAACCAGACGGACCTGATCTATTCACTCTCGACCGGACGAATTCGGCACACGCTTCTGGCCGGAGTCGAAGCCGGCCGGCAGGTAACGGATAATTTTCGCAATACCGGCTTTTTCAACGACTCGGCCACGTCCATTCTCGTGCCGTACGCGAACCCGTCTATCGACACGCCGGTCACCTTTCGCCAGATCGCGACCGATGCGGACAATCATATAAGGACCAACATCGGCGCGACCTATGCTCAGGACCAGATCGAGCTTTCCCGGTATGTTCAGGTGGTGGCAGGCCTGCGACTAGACCATTTCGACCTCCGCTTTCATAGCAACCGGACGGGCGAGGACCTGCGCCGCATAGACAATCTGGTATCGCCGCGCGCCGGAATCATATTCAAGCCGGTTACGAGCCTCTCAATCTACGGCAATTACAGCGTCTCTTATCTGCCCAGCTCCGGAGATCAATTCTCTTCGCTCACGACGATCACGCAGCAGGTAAAGCCGGAGAGGTTCAATAACTACGAGATGGGCGTCAAATGGGACATCTCCAATGCCCTCTCGTTTACGACGGCCGTCTACAGGTTGAACAGGTTGAACACGAGAGCGGTCGATCCCAACGATCCGACCAGGATCGTGCAGACCGGCAGCACGCGCACGAGCGGTTACGAGCTAGGCTTGAACGGAAGCGTCACCCGGGACTGGAGAATCGCCGGAGGGTACGCCCATCAAGACGCGTCGATCACGAGCGACACCATAGCCGCCCACGCCGGGGCAAGAGTCGCCCAGGTGCCGCGTCACACCTTCTCGCTCTGGAACAACTATCAGGTCTCATCGAGGCTTGGAGCCGGTCTGGGCATCGTCCACAGGTCCGATATGTTCGCGGCGGTTGACAATATGGTTACGCTGCCGGGCTACACCAGGGCAGACGCGGCGGTGTTCTTCGCTTTAACCGAGAAAATGCGGCTTCAGGCGAACGTCGAAAACCTGTTCGACGGGAAGTATTACGTCAACGCGGACGGCAACAATAACATCTCGCCGGGCTCTCCCCGCGCGATTCGCATCGGGCTGACGGCCAGATTTTAACCGCCGCCGGTATCTTGGATTAAGCTGAAACCGGATTAAGCTGAAACCCGGAGGAGATTCTCATTCTTCCCGAGCCGCGCCACGCCCTTCGGGGCGCTCGCCTTTCACGCCGATAACGAGCGGCGCGCCATCCACCCGCATTAACTGTTATTATCCATGAGTATTTTTCCGGGGAGTTATAGTGCATGGAGCGATTTCGCAAAATCCTCTTCTGGTGCCATCTGCCGGTGGGCGTCATCGCGGGGCTTGTGATCCTGCTGATGTCGGGCACCGGCGTCCTGCTCACCTATGAACGACAGATCACGGCCTGGGCGGACACGCGCGCGTATCGCCCGCTCCGCGCGCAGGGAGCGCCGCGCCTCTCGATAGAGACCCTGCTGGCCAGAGCCTCGGAGGGGCAGCCCGCGAACTCCATCTCCACGATCACCCTCCGCTCTGACCCTTCGGCTCCGGCCGCGGTCGGACTCGCGGGCGGGCGCACGCTCTTCGTCGATCCCTACACCGGCGAAGTAATGGGTGAAGGGTCGAGGAGAGCGAGGGACTTCTTCCGCTTCATCACCGACTGGCACCGCTGGCTCGGGGCGCAGGGCGAAGGTCGCGCCACCGCGCGCGCTATCACCGGCGCCTGCAATCTCGGGTTCCTGTTTCTGGTCGCGAGCGGCTTTTACCTCTGGTGGCCGCGCAAATGGGCGTGGTCGCAGGCGAAGAAGGTCCTCTGGTTCAAGAGCGGCCTGCCCGGCCAGGCGCGCGATTTCA
>DATLMR010000443.1:0-6969 GCA_035537555.1 Blastocatellia bacterium | reverse complement strand
GGAGAGACCTGGCCGGTCTTCGGGATCTTGATGACGATGCTCACGAACCTGCCTTCCGGCACTCGCTTGTGGACCTTCTTATCTTCGACGGAGACCTTCCTGCACGTGCCGTTTCCGGTGTCGCACCGCTCGGTGAACTTGATCCTCTTGAGCTTGAGACCGTCGACCCATACTTCGGTCTGCCCGATCCGGAAAAACCTGCCGATGACTTCGAGCTGGCCCTTATTGTCTCCGATCACGTCATAATCCGCGTCCGTGATGATGGGCATCGGCCAGACTTCGAACTTGCCTACGGATGTGATCGCGGCCGAATTGCCGGCCCCGTCATAAACGGTGATTCGTATTCTGGCCCGCAGGGTATCGAGGTTCGCGGGCACCTGCCAGTCATAGCTTTGATCCTCGCCGCTGCCCGGCGCCGTTAGCTCTATGATCTCCTGGAAGGTCTCTCCGTTATCAACGGAGAATTCGATCACCCGCTGAATGATTCCGACGTTGTCAGTCTCTTTCCACTTGATGGTGGCGGTCGCGCCGCCCCCGACGATCGAGTTCGGCGTCGGCGAGAGAAGAAGGACCGCGGGCGGAGAGGTATCGGGAGGCCCGATTACGACCTCGAAGTTGGTCGAGCTCATAGACGATACCGGGAGGTTCACTCCGTCGAGCGCCGAGATCCGGACCCTGCCGAAGGGAGTAGGCACGGAAGATATTTTCCAGTCGAAGCTGCGGGCCTTGCCGTCGAGCACCGCGAGCGGGTTGAAAGTTGCGCCTCCGTCTGACGAGAAATCGACGCGCTGGCTTTGCAGCTCTTTATTGTCGGAAGCCGTCCAGAGGATGCGAATGAGGTTGCCCACGATCAGCTTTTCGCCGCCTTTCGGGAACCCGATGGCGACCGTGGGAGGAGGATCGATCGGAGTTCCGCCCCCGCCTCCGCCCCCACCGCTCCCCTCGCTCTGGCCGTTGTAGACGACGAGAGCGAAGTCCTGGTCGGTCGTGTCCGCGTTGCCGGGAAGGCCGTCGCCTGCGATAGAGGTGCCGACCACGCGAACCTCGAAGTCGCCCGTCGCTCCGGCGGGAAGCCAGACCGACTCCAGGTTGTTGAGCCGGTCGGACGTTCCGCCCTCGGTCGATACCGCGCCCGCGAACCGGTTGCCGAGGTACGTCTTGCCTCCCACCGTGACCTGCAAGTCGAGATCGTTTACGACGGGATTTGCGGCGGGGGAGCCGGGAGCGTCCGTCCAGGCGAGGGTGATGCGAAACGGCTTCGAGGTATCCGATACGCGTCCCCTCAAAGTGAAGGTCTGACCGGAAGCCGCCAGAACCTGAGTCTGGTCTATGGAGACTCTCGGAGCGTCGTCGAACGAACGGCCGATATTCACGAGGCCCCAGCCCTGCGCCGTGCCCGGGAGATTGCCGCCTGCCCGGGCGCCCGTCATGTAGGTTGCCGAGTTTGCCAGAAAGGCCTTTACCATCGCCGGGCTTGGAGCGTGCCCGGTCGACTGCTGGAAGAATTGGCGGAGAAGCGCCGCTGCCCCCGCAACTGCCGGAGCCGCATGGCTCGTCCCTGAAGACCACGTATAGAGCGTCTGGCCCGCCGGGAAGCTGCTCGGACCGCAAACCCCTGCTCCCGCATATCCGGGGTCCTGAGACCGCGCCCCCTGTATGTGTGTACCCGGCGCTATCAGCTCCGGCTTGGTGCGGCCATCCGTGGTGAGGCCGCTGCCCGAAAAATCTATTATCGAAAGAGCATCGTCAGCCCCGCCCACATCGACTCCGCACCCGTCGCGCCCGGCGGGCCTCAGGTTTTCGCCAGCTCCGACCGCGATAACATTCTTGGCCGTCCCGGGAGTCGCGAGCTTGTCCTGCCCGCTGTTTCCGGCCGCAAAGATAACGGTCATCTCCTGGTTCCCGGCCTCGGTCCTTCGCGCGTCCCTCACCAGAGAGTCGTAGGTCTGAGAGTCGACCGTGTAGTTGTTGCTGTTGGCCCCCCAGCTGTTTGAAGAGATGCGCGTTCCGTCGCGATACATGTCGTCGAGCATCGTGACAAGATTCGGACTGGTGAAGTTCGGATTGAAGACCTTGGTAACTCCGATCCTGACGAAGGGGTGAATGCCAAGGCCATAGCTGTACCCTGCGTTATCCACGAAGGGGAATGTCGCCCCCGTATTGTACCCGCCGACGATCGCCGCGTTGATCGTGCCGTGTCCGTTCGTATCGTTCGCGGGGCCGTCGGTGACTCCGTTTCCCGCCAGCCGCGCGTAGGAGACGCGGGCCAGGCCGGAAGCGTTCAGGAAATCCTTGTGCAATACCTCGGGATCGAGCACCCCTCTATCTATCCCCGTGTCCGACACGTCGACGAGAAAATCGGGCGTCGTCGCCAGGCCCTTGGACTGAAGCCAGCTCATGTAGCCGGGAGGATTCAGCAGCGCGCCGGTGAATCTGTTGGCCAGTATCAGCCCCTGTCGCTCATCGAAGAGGACCGGCTCTTCGTAAGGCTCGATCCACACGACATCGCTCAATCGAGCCAGGTCGGCGATCTTGTTTGAAGCGATCCTGACTCGGACGTTCCTGAAATTAGAGACGTCGGATACGGCGTCGACGAGGCCGTTGCCCGCGCGCGATGCTATCTCTCGAACGGTCTGGTCGGCCTGCCTGCCGCCCGCGAGCTGCACGGTAAGAGAGACCTCTCCGTCTGAACCCAGCTCAAGCTCTGGCGCGATCTTGTAGGCAGGCTTGTACTCCCCCGTCCACTGCACGAAGCCCCTTGAGCCGCGCAGGCGGTCGAGGCTGCCGGAGGCCGCTCGCACGAGATAGGCGTTGTTCGGAATGTAAGTGATTATCTCCGCGCTTGATTGAAGCTCGTCCAGCCATTCCTGCTTCACGGGGCCGATCATCTGCACGAGGTAGAGCTCTTCGTCGCTCGCGATCGAATCATCGGCCAGGCGCAGGGATCGGGGCTCACCCTCGGTCGTGTCGAACGTCGCCGCGCGCAACTGAATCAGGTTCATGTCGTCGCGCACGGCGGAACCGGTCGCGGATCGAAGGGCGAGCGAGTCCGCGATTTCAGACGAAGCGCTCATCAGAGAGAACCCGCCGTACTCTTCGATCACCGTACCGCCATCGGCGAGGACCGAGTTCCGCAGCTCCTCTTCGTGCGCGTGGACTATGATCTTATGGCTCGAAGATCTGCTGCGATAGTCCTGGTCCTTAGCTGAAGCCCTGGCGTCGAAATCCGGTGAAGAATATGAATGTGCAGGAAACCTTCCCACAAAGGCGAGTGCCGACAAAAAGAGTAGTACGAGCGTGGAATGAAAAAAAGACCTTGTCATTAGACGAGTGCTCCCGGTTTCGCGGCGACCAGTCCCGGCGCGCATTCTTTACATATCGAAAGCGCATCCGGTGTGCTTCGCTCTGGGGAACAATTCCGGAGGGGCAGGAAAATGTTGAGAAATCCGGTAACGTGCGTCGATGGTAAGGTAAGGGCAGGGGAGTGTCAATAGTTTTCACCCGCCACAATGAATGAAAAAAGGCAGGAAATTCGGTCAGTTTGAACGGGCGAGAGAGCCCGAGAGCGCGGGCGGGACTCGCGCGCTCTCGGGGCGGAATCCTCAGAGCTTCTCGATGATCTTCTCGAATTCAGAGATGATTTTCTCGCTCGCCTCGCGGACCTTGGAGGTGATAACAGGCGCGGGGGTGCCGTCATCGATTGACCTGTATGCTTCGAGGTCCGCGAACATGCGTCGCGCCTTTTCAAGGCCGGACTGGAGCCCGGTCTTTATTCCGCGCGCGATCACTTCGTCGGGCGATCCGGCGTAATCAAAGCTCTCGGACCTGAAGTCGAGCAGAAGGGAAGCCGCTTCGGCCTCCACGGAGGCCGCCCAGTTTTCGCTCCTCAACGAATCGAGTGATGCGATGAGCTGCGTGTCGCCCGCGCCAAGCATCTTTCTGAGCTGCGAGGCGGCCCGGGTCAGCTGTCTCTTTTCGCCGAATCGCTCCGCTCCGATCTCGGCTAAAACCTCGGCTTTCCCGTCGCCGGTCTTGTCGTCGAAGACGACGGCGGTGATCAAGACATTCGCCTGATTTGAAGAGAGGTCGTCTCCTGCGCTTGCGAGGCTCTCCGACGGAATATGCAGCACTTCGATGGCTCCCGGAGCGATCGGCTCGCCGGTCGCCTGGAAGTCCTCGCGAATCGATCTCTTCGATGAGGGTAGGAAAACTCTGAAAGCCGTTATCGTCTTCGTATTTTCATTCTTCAAGGAGAGCCGGTAATCCCCATTGTCGGATCTTTCGACGGCGACTATTTTGAATGAGCGCGTGCTGTTCCGCACTCTCGGGCCTGAAGGCTCGGAGCCGGCGGGAAAAGCCCCGGCAGGGCCTATGAAGAGAGCCGAAAGGCCGGCCCATACGAGAGCCGCCGACATGTAGCGCGAGGTCGATGACGAAGCTTTCCTTATCATTCTGCCTGTGTCCTTCCTTGAGATCATTGCCGGAACGTCCGTGAACGGAGCGAGAGTAAATCAAACTTCGACGCATGTCAAAAGGTTCGACGGGTTTGAAAATGAGCCATGTGAGTGGTAGGCTGAATTAACGCGATGGCTCCATATTTAAACGACCACAGGCTACAAAACATGTCGGATGAGCGGCGGGAAACGTACCCCGTGAAAGAACTCGCGGGCAAGAATGTGCTGGTGACGGGAGGGCTCGGCTTCATTGGAAGCAACCTCGCCCATAGGCTTGTGAGCCTGGGATCGAAGGTCACTCTCGTCGATTCACTCGTTCCCGCATACGGGGGAAATCCTTTCAACATTCGAGGGATCGAAAGCCGGGTTCACGTCAACATCGCCGACGTGCGCGACGAGCACAGCATGTCATATCTCGTCCGGGACCGCGATTACATATTCAATCTCGCCGGGCAGGTCAGCCATATCGACAGCATGGAAGACCCGTACACCGACCTGGAGATCAACGTCCGCTCGCAGATCTCTTTGCTCGAAGCCTGTCGCAAGAACAACAGCGACGTGAAGATCGTTTACACGAGCACGCGCCAGCTCTACGGAAAACCGACGTACCTGCCGGTTGACGAAGATCACCTCGCCCGCCCCACCGATGTCAACGGAATCAACAAGCTGTCGGGAGAGCTGTTCCATATTCTCTACCACAACGTCCACGGAGTCCGCGCCGTTTCGCTCAGGCTGACGAACACGTATGGGCCGCGACAGCTCATCAAGCACGCGCGCCAGGGCTTCATCGGCTGGTTCGTCCGGCAGATCGTCGAAGGCAGCCAGATCCAGTTATACGGAGACGGCAGCCAGATTCGAGACCTGAACCATGTCGATGACGTAGTCGATGCGATGTTGATCGCGGCGGTGTCGGACCGGGCATCGGGGCAGATTTATAACCTCGGGGGCGACGAGCCCGTGAGCCTGAAGTCGCTCGTCGAGCTCATGATCGACGTGAACGGCGGCGGCAGTTACAGGCTCGTCCCCTTTCCGGCCGAGAAGAGGGCCATAGATATCGGGGACTTTTACGGAGATTACTCCAGGATCAAAGGCGAGCTCGGATGGTCTCCGAGGATCTCCCTTCGCGACGGCCTGCGCCATACGTTCGAGTTCTACCGCGAGAACATTGAGAGGTATCTGGGGAAATGAGAGTTCCTTTCGGCGACCTGCGAAGGCAGTACCTGGATATGCGCGAACGCATCGACGCGGCGGTCGGAGACGTGTTGAGTCGCGGATGGTTCATCCTGGGCCGGGAAGTCGAGTCATTCGAGAGAGAGTTCGCGGATTACCTGGGCGCGCGGCACGCCGTGGGCGTCGGGTCAGGCACCGAGGCGCTTCATCTCGCGCTCGTCGCGGCGGGCGTGAGGCCGGGAGACGAAGTCATCGCGCCGGCAAACACCTGTATCCCGACCGTCTCTGCCGTATCGCTCGCGGGAGCGACCCCGGTACTCGTGGATGTCGATCCGGCGAGCTTCAATCTCGATCCCGGAAAGCTCGAAGCCGCCCTCTCTCCCCGGACGGCCGCGATCCTTCCGGTCCATCTTTACGGCCAGGCTGCCGACCTTGGCCCCATCCTTGAAATAGGCCGGGGGAGCCGGATTCCCGTCATCGAGGATGTGGCGCAGGGGCACGGGGCAACGTACGGGGAAGGCAAGCTCGGAACGTCGGGCGTAATGGGCTGCTTCAGCTTTTATCCAAGCAAAAATCTGGGCGCGTACGGGGACGCGGGCGCGGTCGTGACGAATGACGACGAGCTGGCATTGAAGCTCCGACGCCTCCGCAACTACGGAGAAGAGCGCCGTTACCATCACACGAGTAAAGGATTCAACAGCCGCCTCGACGAGCTTCAGGCCGCGATTCTCAGGGCCAAATTGCCGGAGCTAGACCGGTGGAACGCGCGCAGGCGCGAGATTGCCGCGATCTACGATCGGGAGATCCGGCACCCGGGCATCGTCAAACCCGTCGAGCTTCAGTATGGCGTCCACGTTTACCATCTCTACGTGGTCCGGTGCGCCGAACGCGACAGGTTGCAGGAACACCTTGCGAGGGCCGGGGTTGCGACGTTGATACATTACCCGGTGCCCGTTCATTTGCAGCAAGCCTACGCCGACCTGGGAAAGAAGCCCGGAGATTATCCCGTGGCCGAGGCTTGCGCGAGCGAGGCCCTCTCACTTCCGATCTTTCCGGAATTGACCGAAGAAGAAGTGAGATACGTGGCCGAGTGCATCAACGCCTTCGGGTGAGGCCGGAGGCGGGCGCGTAAGGAGATTTACCGGTTGCCCGCTTGCTTGCGTTGCCGAACGCCTATAGAATGGCGCGCGGCAAATCGGGTCAGCGCTCAATCAAGGATATCAGGAAGACGAGGCGACCGGCGCGTTCAGGCAACATCCCTGGTGTAAGGGAGTGGCGGCGAACGGTCGTGAGCGGTGAGCGCAGGTTCAGGAAAGAATATGAGTAAAAGCCCCAGCATCAGCGT
>DATLMR010000442.1:0-17180 GCA_035537555.1 Blastocatellia bacterium | reverse complement strand
AAACGGCGTTTAGCCGGACCTGAAACGCGGCCGCGCGCGCCTGATCGCGGCCGCGCTTTTGACCCGAAAGTGCCTGCGGAGGATAACAAAAGCACAATATTCTAACTATGGACTTCGCCCCTCTAAAGTGCTAATATCTGTCTGACGTTTGTGGCAACCTGTGCGTTGCTACGTTGGTTTTGATCTTTAGGAGCGTCCTGCTAGTCTTCGGAGAGCGTTTGATCCTGTTTACCTCATCCTCTTTCCCGCTAAGCCTCGGAAGTTCCTTGTAACCGTTTCTAGGAGAAACATGAGCAAAAGAATATATGTTGGAAATCTGTCGTACCAAACGACGGAGAATGATGTCGCGTCGCTGTTTGAGCAGGCGGGCGAGGTCGAATCAGTCAGTATCATTACGGACCGTGATACCGGTCGTTCCAAGGGCTTCGGCTTTGTAGAGATGAGCAATGAAGACGCCGACAAGGCGATCGCGCAGTTCAACGGTATGGAACTCAATGGCCGTGCGTTGACTGTCAATGAAGCGCGCCCGCGCGAAGAGCGCGCCGGCGGCGGCGGTGGCGGTCGAGGCGGTTACGGCGGCGGCCGTGGCGGTGGCGGCGGCGGCCGTGGCGGCAATCGCGGCGGTGGCGGCGGCGGCGGTGGTTACAACCGTTACTAAGCGCTCCTGCGAGGAGCGGCGGCATCGAGGTAATCGGGTCTGCCGCTCCTCGATTTAAAGTCAACTGAATTAGCGAAGAGATAAAGAACTGGCTCCAAGTAGCTGATGCTGAGAAAAGTTTGAGATTGCATACCGACCAGTCCGAGCCCCCTAGCACTTCCTTTCTTACCGGAGCTTTGATCACTCCCAAGCTAAATGAACCGATATACATCGAAAAAATCGAGAGATAAAAGAGAGATACATGAATTCAAATCAATTCAGCCAGATGGGGCTAAGTGCGCCGTTAGTAGACATACTCAATAAAATCGGCATCACGGAGCCGACAGAAATTCAGCATAAGGCCATTCCTCACATTCTCGCGGGCCGGGAATTACTGGGATCGGCAGAGACGGGATCCGGGAAGACCGCGGCCTTCCTGCTTCCGATCATAGAGCGGTTGAAGGCTCCGGGCGCGGCGCGCGCGCTCGTGCTTGCGCCGACCAGGGAGCTCGCGCTTCAGATCGAGAAGAACGCGAAGATATTGGGCCGCGCCGCGCGACTCAAGAGCGTAGCGGTCGTCGGAGGCGCGAACATCAGCAGCCAGATTCGAGCGCTCCATACGGGTGTCGATATAATAATCGCCACCCCGGGACGCCTGAATGACCTGATCGAGCGGCGCGCGGTCTCGCTCAGATCGATAGAGATCGTCGTGCTCGACGAGGCGGACCGCATGCTCGACATGGGCTTTCTGCCGCAGGTCAAGCGGATCGCCGAGCACATTCCGAGCAAGAGGCAGATGTTCCTCTTCTCCGCGACCATATCGAGAGAGGTGGAAAAGCTGGCGCGAGAGATGCAGACGAGCCCGGTCCGCGTGCACGTGGCGCGCAAGACCGTGACGGTCTCGACGCTCACGCAAAGGGTCTATCCCGTGCTGACGCATGCCAAGACTCCGCTCCTGTTAGAGTTGCTTAAGCAGAACTCCGAAGGCTCTTTCATCGTCTTCACGCGAACGCGCCGGGGGGCGGACCGCCTTGCGCGGGTCCTCTCGGTAAACCAGTTCAAGGTAGCCACGCTACATTCCGACCGCACTCAGTCGCAGCGGAACGCGGCGCTCGAGAGCTTCCGCTCCGGGCACGCGAGAGTGCTCGTCGCCACCGATGTGGCCGCGCGAGGGATAGACGTGGATGATATTTCGCACGTGGTCAACTACGACGTTCCGGCGACGGCGGATGATTACATTCATCGCGTCGGGCGCACGGCGCGCGCGGGCCGTGGAGGCTCCGCAGTTACACTTGTAAGTCCGGAAGAAGAATCAGTATTATCCTCTATCGAACGGGCGACGGGCCAGAAGTTCGACAGGTCCGGTTTGAAAGGTTTCACGGATGGCAGGTCTGAGAGACAGATAACCCTGGCGGCAGAGATAGCGCATCTCCGATCGTCCGGGACCAGATCGTTCACTCCGCGCAGGGCATCCCGTTAATTGTATGCGGTCAGATAATCAAACTGAGCTTCAGAATACTGATAGACGAGGTTGAAATGGCAATTCGCCTTTTTGTTGGAAACCTTCCGTATAACGCGACCGAGGCAGACTTGAGAGAGCACTTCGCGCCGGTCGGTGCTCTCTCTTACGCCTACATCCCCATGGACAAAGAGACGGGTAAGCCGCGGGGCTTCGCGTTCATCGAATTCAGTGACCGCGCGCAGGCTGACGAGGCTATTCGCCGCTTCAATAATCAGCCGTTCAAGGGCAGAAATCTCGCGATAAACGAGGCGCGCGCTAAAGAGGACCGGCCCCCTTCGGGCGCGCCCAGAACGGGCTTTGCGCCCCGCCCCGCGCCCATTCCCTCCTTCGACAGAGATGCTAGCGCTCCGCGAGGCGAAGCGCCCTCTCGCAACTTCGGGCCTGATGCCGCGCCGCGCCGCGCCCGTAAGAAACCGGGCGGCGCCGCCAAATCCGAGCGCGGCCCCAAGGGGCCGATTCGCGAACGCACCAGCGGACAGATATTCGGCGGAGATGACGATCAGGACGATTTCCAGGATCAGGACGACCTGATCAATGAGGATGATGATAATTTCGCCAGCCGAGAGGATTACCTGGATAGTGAAGATGACAAGCAGTTGTGATCGCTAGCGCGAAACGTCTGCGAGAACACCTCTCTATCTCGCCTCTTCAGATTCATGAGCGACCGGCCCGCCGGCGGCGTCTCCGAAGCGATCTTGTTGTCTGTATCGGAGCCGCGAGAGCTCGGCTTTAGGTGCTATAGGAGATTATTTTGGCAAAGAAATCGAGACCGACATTTCAGAAGCGAGAAAAAGAGAAGGCTCGACAGCAGAAGCAAAAAGACAAGGAAGCGCGCCGGGTCGATACGAAAGAGCGTAAAGCCGATGCTCCCGACAGGCACGGAGACGAAGACCCGGACATCGCGGGCATACGACCCGGCCCCCAGCCTCTGCCGGAGGACTGGGATTACGTTAAAGAGTAATCCGATTTACGTTCCGAGGACCGGATGATGGACTCGAAATCCGAGACAGCCTCTCAGACAGAGCTTGAGCCATAAGAGAAAGGCCGCCACCGCGCGGCCTTTCTCCCGTCATATCCCTCCTACGATCCCTTCCATTCACATATCCCATTTCCTGTCGAGGAAACTGAGGCACAGCCTCTCGAACCCATCCTTATCGACGTACCTGTTGCAGACCATAGCCAGGCTTTCAAAGGTGCGGCTGAGGTTGGAGACCCGAACCACATCGGATTCGGGAGGCGCGGCCTTGAGGTATATCCTGGCCCCGCCGGGGCTGATGTTCTCCGTGACGGCCACCATCTGCCTCACGGTCTGCATGGACTCGTTCAGGCAATCGATGGTGAGCGTCTCCACCCGCTCGATGCGAGGCTCTCGCCTGCGCTCTTCGCCCGACCACTTCGTGCGATAGGTCACCCATGGCCTCTGGATGTAACCGGCCGGCGGATGTTCTCCGACAAATTCAAGCGCCACTATCCTTGAGCCTTCACGGGTCGGCTCTATGCGCCGCACGAGAGCGTAGACGCCGTAGCTCGGCTCGGAGTGGCGATGGCAGCGCAGCTTCATCGGCAGAGGCAGCGCCAGGTGGAGCAGGGTGCGATGGCGCACGCGCTTGCGCAGTTCGAGGGTTACGCCGATGCGGCTCACCTCGATTGTCCTCGTAATCTCGTGCCACTCGCCCGCGATGCGTTCGTGGCCGGTCACGTAGACGGGCAGCACCAGAGGGTACCTCTCGAATCTCCTGCGATCCCCGAGCGAATGGCCGATGACTTCCACGAAGCCGCCCTCGCGTCCCGCGGGCCGGCTGTAACCGCCCGGCCGCGTGTCGAGAGTGGATAAAGCCGCCTCTTCACTCTCTTGCGGCGTGATCAGCCTGAAGGGGCGACCGCCCGCTTCCGGGTCCTCATCCGACCCCGGCATCGCGCCGGAGCTTTCGGGCCGGGGCTCGACCAGGCCGTCATACTCAAGCCGCTTGGCAACGCTTACGAGAACCGAATAGGCCTGCGCCACGCGGCTGAAGGCCACGTCTATTCTAGTCGCCGTCTCGTCGGGGATTGAGAGGCTTATGCCGTAGTAAGAAGGGTTGAGCAGCGTCACCGCTTTGCGGTATGCAAAGGTAATCTCTTTGCTCGTCGCCGCGCGCGGCACGCCCAGCACCTGATAGTGCGTGGCGGAAGATTCGACCCTCTCCAGAAGCTTTTCGATCTCCTGAAGGTAAGAACTCACCTGCTCCGGAGTACTGTCGCCGCGAGGGTCATCGCTCTGATCATATTCATGATTACTCATGGCTCCAATCAAAATATACCTCGGGATGGTTATGTAGTAGACGCAAAGCTCGGACGTGAATCGATCTGCAAGAGCCGTTCCACGAGTTTGCGCGCAGATAGAACTCTCTGCGGGGCTTTGCGCGAAGGGGGCGAAGGGGTTCGGTCAAGATGCAATCGCCGAAAGGTCAAAATGAAGTGAGGAGCCCGCCCTTACTTTTTCTTATTATAAAGGGCTGAAGGGCTGAAACTATTTCCTCTTCCATCGAGTGCCCTGAGGCGTGTCTTCGAGGATGATTCCGCGTTCGGCGAGCTCATTGCGTATCAGGTCGGCCCCGGAGAAGTCGCGGGCGGCGCGGGCGGCATTGCGGGCTTCGATCATCGCATCGACCTCCGGATCGAGCATCTCGTTCTTCTCTTCGCCGAGCACGCCGAGGACGGAGTCGAGGCGGGCCAGCAAATCGAGCGTGGCGGCCCTGTCTTCGCCGCGGAAATCTCCCGCGTCGAGCGCGATGTTTATTTCGCGGACCAGCTCGAATATGGCCCCGAGCGCGCCCGACGTATTGAGGTCGTCATCCATCGCCGATTCGAAGTCGGCCCGCGCCCGGCTTATGACCTCCGCCGAACGAGGGCTCGACCCGGCCTCCGCCGCGAAATCGCTCACCCGGCGGCGAAAATTCCGGAGGCGGTCGAGCGCGCTTTCGGCGGCGCGAAGGCCGTCCATAGTAAAGTTGAGCTGCGTGCGATAAGGGACGGAGATCAGCAGGTACCTTATCGCATCGGGCGAGTAGCCTTTCTCCACCAGTTGCCGAACGGTGTGGTAATTGCCCTTCGACTTAGACATCCGCTCGCCTTCGACCTGAAGGAACTCGACGTGAAACCAGCTACGGACGAACGGCTTGCCCGTCGCGCCCTCCGACTGCGCGATCTCGTTTTCGTGATGCGGGAAGATTAGATCGACTCCTCCGCAGTGAATGTCGAATGACTCGCCGAGATACTTCATCGACATGGCGGAGCATTCGAGGTGCCAGCCGGGGCGGCCCGCGCCGAATGAGGTCTCCCACGTCGGCTCGCCTTCTTTCGGAGCCTTCCATAAAACGAAGTCGCGCGCATCATCCTTGTCGTATTCGTCCACGTCCACGCGCGCTCCGGCCATGTTGCCTTCCAGCTTCAGCCCCGAAAGCTTCCCGTAGTCTTTGAACGACGCGATCCTGAAATAGAGCGAGCCTTCGCTTTCATAGGTATGCCCCCCGGCGGTCAGCCGGTCCATTATCTCGACCATTTCCGGCACGTGGTCCGTCGCCCGGGGAAGGTGCTCGGGCCGCTCGATGTTGAGAAGATCGACATCGTTCAGGAATTCATTGATGTAATAATCGGTGAATTCGCGCAGCCCCTTGCCCTTCGCCCGCATGTCCCGGATGATCTTGTCCTCGACATCGGTGATATTCATGACGTGAACGACGTTGTAGCCGGAGTACTTCAGGTAGCGCCTGAGCAGGTCTACCGCGACGAACGTGCGGAAATTGCCGATGTGGCCGAAATCGTAGACGGTCGGCCCGCACGCATACATCCGCACAGTGTCTCCTTCAAGCGGTTTGAACTCTTCCTGTTTGCGCGTAAGCGTGTTTCTGAGCCTGAGCATTCGGCCTCCCCAATTATTAATCGTGCAAAAAATGAGAAGGAGATGCTATCGAAGGCTGGAAGGCTTTGTCAATGAAGCGTCCATGACCGGGGGCGAGCAACGGCCCGCCCGAGCTCAGGCCCCGTCCATAACCTCTCGCACCTTTACCGTGGCGAGGCCGAGTCCCGTTCCCCTCCCTGCCTCCCCGGCTGTTATGAAAGAGCTTGAATGCGGTGAGGCCTGGGCTTCAAAAGCAGAGCGCGCGGTCGTTATAAGCGACCGCGCGCTCTTGTTTCGCGTCAAGGCTCCCGTTGAAAAGTACTGTTAAAGCTTGGCGCCGCAATCCGGGCAGAACTTGGTATTGGACTGAACTTCGGTATTGCAGGCCGGGCACTTGCGCTGCATCGCCTGCCCGCAATCCGAGCAGAACTTCGTTCCCGCCTGCACCTGCGCGTGGCATGAGGGGCACTCGACGGTCGGCGCGGCCGAGGCCTGCTGCGGAGCGCCGCAATTCGAGCAGAACCTGGTGCCGACCGCATTATCGGTGCCGCATTTGGCGCAGGAGATTGCCTGAGGCCGAGACTCGCCGCTCTGGCCCTGCTGCGCGCCCTGGCCGCCCATGGCCCCTGCCATCATCTGGCCGTAGCCCATGCCGAGTCCGAAGCCCATCCCCTGCCCGGCAGCGCCTCCGGGCTGCTTGGCCGCGTCCGGCATCGACTGCGCGGCCTTGAACTGCATGTAGGCCTGCATATCTCCGATCGCGCCCATGCCGGAGCGCTCGTCGATCATCTTCTGTACCTCTTCGGGCGGCGTTATGGCCGAGATGATCAGGTCGACCAGTTCGAGCCCCTGCTTGCTGAAATCGTCGGCGACGCGGGATTTGACCCCCGCGGCCAGCTCGTCATAGTACGCCGGGAGGTCGAAGATGGTCTTGAGGTTTTCGCCGAGCAGGTCGTTGAGCCGCGCGACCACTATGTCGCGCAGGAAAGAGCCGACGGCCTCCGTCGAAACGATCCCCCGAGTGCCGACCACGGACCCGACGAACAACTGCGGGTCGGAGACCCTCAGAGAGTACTTGCCGAACGCGCGCAAGCGGACCATTCGCAATTCGGTGTCGCGGAAAGCGATGGGCTCTTTCGTGCCCCATTTAAGATCTTGAAACGTGTGGCGGGCGACGAAGACGACCCCCGCCTGAAAAGGCGACTTCCCGCCGAACGGAATGCTGAGGAGGCGCGTGAGAAGGGGCACGTTCATCGTCGTGAGCGTGTGCCGCCCCGGACCGAAAGTGTCGAGCGCCTTCCCGTCTCTGAAAAAGACCGCCGCCTGATTCTCCTGAACGATAAGCTGCGCGCCTATCTTTATATCCGCCGAGCCGCTCTCCGGCACCCGATGAACTATCTCGGAGCCCGTAGAGTCGAAGTATTGTAGAACTTCAATCGCCATCCTATGATCTCCTTCGCAGGTTTACTTGGAGAGTTGAATCCCTCCCGAAACAGTCTTGACCCTGAGCGGCGTGCCTCCGCTGCCCACGCGACCGCTGGCTCGCGCGCCTACCACCCTCTTTTCGACTTCCATTCCGAAATCGCCGTTGAGTTCTATATTGCCCGAGACCGTCTCGGCGGTCAGGTCGAAGTCGGCCCGGTCTTGAAACTGGATATCGATGCCGCCGCTCACGCTCTTGAAGTCGAGCGGGCCGCCTTGAGAAAGGTTTTCAAATGTCACGTCGGTCTTGCCGCTTATCGTGGAGGTGTTGACCGTGCCCGTAACGTCCGAGATATTTATAGACCCGCTCTGGCTGCTGGCCGTGATATTTCCCTTGACCGACCCCATGTTCACCTCGCCGCTGGCCGTCTTCGCGATTATGTCGCCGTTGGCGTCGACTATCTCGACCGATCCGCTCGCCGTGCTGACCATGATCGTCGCGGCGTTGACGTCGTGAAGCTCGATATCGGAGCTGGCCCCGGAGAGCTCTATCTTTCCGACCTGGCGCGGCAGCTTCACTTCGTACTCGACGGTCACATTCGTATTGCCGCGCGAAGGGGCCAGTTGCAAAGAGAGCCTGGTGGGGTCGGAGTCCACCAGGACCTTCGCGTCCTTCTGGTCCTGGGAGGAGCCTCCGCGCTTGATGATTCGGACTTCGGCGTTCGGCTCGTCCCATCCTTCGACGGTTATCTTGCCGCTGATATTCTTGAGCGAGACCGTTGCGTCCTTGTTGAGCGGGATCGACACCGGCTTGGCCTCTGTGATCCCCGTGCCAGTGGCGGGCTCGGCCGCGCGCGGGGGTGTCATGGCGCGCCGGGCCTCGCGCCCCGCGCGGACGCCGACGAATATTCCGAGCACTATGAAGGCGAAAAGGCCTATGCCGATCAGCGCGATGATCCACCCCCAGGGCGAGCGCGAGCGCGTCGGAGGGGGAGGGTACTGCTGCGCGGAGTACTGCCCGTACGCTTGCGGATACGACGGCGGCTGGTAAGTGGGCGGCTGCGGATTGTAGACAGGGCTGGTGTCGGGCCTGGACGACGGCGCCGTATTGACCTGTCCCCTCAGGCCGTGAACGTCCGAAGGAGGCATCTGCTGCGTCGGCGTGTGCTCTTCAGATGCCGTGGGCCTGCCGCACGACCGACAGAAGCGCTGCCCCGCGAACAACTCCGATCCGCAATTATCACAATGCTCTGCCATAATTTCCACGTGTGCCGAGCGCCGCGTGTCGAGCCTGGCCCGAAAGCCGCCGGGCCCTTCTCTTCGATGAGCACGCAGACCGGCGTCAGGTGAACAGGGGCCTGCCGGGAGGCTGGTCCTGTCCGAAATTGTTAATCGCGCGGTACCGTTCGTCGAAGGCATGGTCGAGGGAGTCGATCTCGCCCGCGACTTCCGCCGCCGCAACCTTCAAGCCTTCGGCGCTCCCGGCCTTCGTCTTCAACTCGCCCGTTTTCGCTTCCAGCCTGTCTATCTGCTCAACGAGCCCTAGATCGAACCGGTAGATTGCGTCGAGCTGCTGCTGCTCTATCTTCACGACATCGAAGAATCCCGAGTAGCCGTAGCTTGCGAACCTGACGCGATTCTCGATCTTGTCGAGCTTCTTCAGAGCCAGGTCTAGAGGTCCGACCTCGAAGAGGCGGCCGCCGTTGCTCAGCTCGCGCATCACGTCCGTCAGAGGAGCTTTGATCGAGCGGAGCCTGTCGGCCAGGTGCTCGCGATGCAATTTATCTATGTCGCGCCGCCGCTCGCGGTCCACGTACCCGCTGTAGCCCGGAATCTTTTCAGTCAAACGATCAAGCCAGTTCCTATCACTGCTCATCTCTTGGTACCCTCCGATGATCTTGCCGGATTTGAACGCCCTGCCGGCCTTAAATTTGTCGCCCCCCCGACGATCTCGCGCCCGCGCGGCTGACAGGCGGCTTAGCAGGCCGCGACTTATGATTCAGAGGGCGGGCGCTCGCCGGGTTTCCGGCTCGATAGAGTCTTCAGATAATCGTCGTAAGCGTGACGATCAGCCGCGGGCATGTCCCTTATGTAAACGCCGACCATCCAGTTGACGCCGTCTTCGGAAGGCTTGTACCAGGAGGCGACTCCATTGAGCTTGACGGTCGCGCGCGGCAGATCGATCTCGACTTCGAGCTTGTTCTTGAACGCGATCGTATGGTCCCGGATTATATTCAAATGTCCCGTCTCGACCGTCCCCGTCTGAATCCGCATACCCTGCTGGCTCAGGTCCAGAGCAAGCCCCGGGATGACGCGAGAGCGATTCCCTTCGTCGCTCTGGTCGATTATACGCAGGCGCATGGGGAGCGGTTCGGGCGGAGGTGGCACCCGCCTCTCATTCTTCGATTCATCGGTATCGCCGGCCGCATTCGCTTCCGACTCTACAAGCCTCATTCCGTCCGCGACGCAGAAATTAATGCTGGTTGCGTAAGAACGATTGCAGCCTGGACATTCTTTCATACCCTTAACTCCCGAGCGGCTGAATGATTACATCATGAATCAGGGGTCAGGGGCCAGGGGCGGCGGCGGTCAGTGATTCTTCCGAGCGAATTTTTCGTGCCTCTATCTCCGGCTCCGGCCTCTTCCCCGAAGTCGCTACAAGGGGATATTCCCGTGCTTTTTCGGAGGATTCTGATCGCGCTTCGTGTCGAGCAGCTCGAGCGCGCGGATGAGCTTCGGGCGCGTCTGGCGCGGCTCGATGATCTCATCTATGAAGCCGCGCTCGGCCGCAACGTAGGGGGACGCGAACTTTTCGCGAAACTCGTCGGCGCGCCGCTTCGATTCGAGCGCGGGATCATCAGCCTGCGCTATCTCTCTGCGGTAGAGAATGCCCACCGCGCCTTCCGCGCCCATGACGGCGATCTCGGCCGTCGGGTATGCGAAGTTCACGTCCGCGCGTATGTGTTTCGACGCCATGACGCAATAGGCCCCGCCGTATGCCTTCCGCGTGATGACGGTCAGCTTCGGCACCGTGGCTTCGGCGAACGCGAACAGGAGCTTTGCTCCGTGGCGAATGATCCCGCCGTGTTCCTGTTCCACCCCCGGCAGAAAGCCCGGCACGTCCTCGAAGGTTATAAGAGGGATGTTGAAACAATCGCAAAAGCGGACGAACCTCGCGGCCTTCACCGAAGCGTCTATGTCGAGCACGCCCGCCAGGTGCGCGGGCTGATTGGCGACGAGGCCGACGGGCCGCCCGGCCAGGCGCGCGAACCCCACGACGATATTCTTCGCGTAATGCTCGTGGACTTCAAAGAGGTAGCCGTCGTCGACCACCGCATGGATTATGTCGCGGATGTCGTAAGGCACGTTCGGCGATTCCGGCACCATCGAGTTCAGCCGCTCGTCGCCGCGGTCGGGCGGGTCGTTCGTCGCGACTCGCGGCGCGTCCTCAAGGTTGTTCGACGGGATGAACGAGATCAGCTCTCGAATGAGGCCCAGGCAATCCTCGTCGTTTTCGGCCGCGAAATGGGCGACGCCCGAGACTGAATTGTGCGTCATCGCGCCGCCCAGCTCTTCTTTCGACACCTCCTGGTGCGTCACGGTCTTTATCACGTCCGGGCCGGTGATGAACATGTAGGAGGTCTTCTTGACCATTATGTTGAAATCGGTTATCGCGGGCGAATAGACCGCGCCGCCCGCGCACGGCCCCATGATGGCCGATATCTGCGGCACGACCCCCGAGGCGAGAGTGTTGCGCAAGAATATGTCGGCGTAGCCTCCCAGAGAGACTACGCCTTCCTGTATGCGCGCGCCCCCGCTGTCGTTCAGGCCGATGACCGGCGCTCCCACCTTCATGGCCATGTCCATGACCTTGCATATCTTTTCGGCGTTGGTTTCCGACAGAGAGCCGCCGAAGACCGTGAAGTCCTGCGCGAAGACGAAGACTCGCCGCCCGTCTATCAGCCCGTGCCCGGCCACGACCCCGTCGCCCGGGTACTGCTGGCTCTCCATGCCGAAATCGAGGCAGCGGTGCTTCTTGAACCGGTCGAACTCTTCGAAGGTGCCGTCGTCGAGCAGGAACTCGACGCGCTCGCGCGCGGACATCTTCCCCGATTCATGCTGGCGAGCCAGCCTCTCGCCGCCGCCGCCTGCCATGGCCGCGGCATCCTTTTCGGCCAGGCGCTTGAGCCCGTCGCTCTCCTCCCGGCTTTCGATCTTTCCTTCCGAGGTTGCCATCATTATTCCTTAAAGAGAGGTTTTATCCTTCCGGTCAACTTCGCTTGCCCGAATGTCAGAGTCTACCAAATTGAGCGCGCGCGGCGAAACTGATACTCAAAGGTTTGCCGCCGCGCCCGTCCGTGAGCATAAGTTCTTGACAGGCTTTGGGATGATTCCTATAATGACAGCCCTTCCAAGCTGGCTCTCAGGAAGTTTCAGGAATAAAGCACGAACGGAGGCTGACGTGATCAAACTCGATATAGTCAACCAGGTGGCCGATAAGACCGGCGTTCCGAAAATAAAAGCCGAAGTAGCCGTCGAAGCGTTGTTCGACGCGATGAAGACGGCCCTTCAGCGCGGCGAGCGCATAGAGCTTCGCGGCTTCGGCGTCTTCGTCGTCAAGCCTCGCAAGCGCGGCGTCGGCCGCAATCCGCGCACGGGCGAAGTCACCGATATTCCGCCCGGCAAGACGATCAGGTTCAAGCCCGGCAAAGAGCTTCAATCATAAAATAACCGCGGTACGGGCGCTCGCCTCGGAGGTGGACGAACGATGAGATGAGAGGATCTCTCTCTCTTCGATCGCGCGCGGGCGGATTCCCGTTCGCAACTTGTAGCCACTTCCAGTTGACAGCGAAGCGTTCGGCAGATGTATTCTACTTCTGTGGAAAGCACCAACCAGCCTTACCTTTTCCCCGAAGCGCAGGCCTCTCAATCGCTGGCGAGCGCCGGACCCGCGGCCCGCGCGCCGCGAGAGCGCGAGCTGGCGACATCTCGCGTGCTGTTGCACGTGTTTCTGCTCTCCGTCACGGTCGCGACCACGACGCTTACGGGCGCGGGGATGTCGGTCGAGACGGGCGAGCCCGGATCGATCCTGGGCGCGCTCCTGGCTCCGGTCCTCGCGGTCTTCAAAGAGACCTTGCAGGGAAATCTCGCCCCGCTCACGAACGGCCTGCTCTTCTCCTTCACGCTGCTGACCATCCTGGGCGCGCACGAGCTCGGCCATTATTTCGCCTGCCGCTATTACGGCATTCGGGCGACTCTGCCTTTTTTCATACCCGCCCCTCCCGTCATCACACCTTTCGGGACTCTGGGCGCGGTAATCAAGATCAAGGAGCCCATCACGACGCGGCGCGCTCTTTTCGACATAGGAATCGCGGGGCCGCTCGCGGGGTTCGCCTTCGCGCTGCCCGCGTCGATCGTGGGCCTGTGGTTCGCGAAATCGGCCCCGCCTCCGGCCGGAGGGGGGCTCCAGTTCAACGACCCCCTGCTGTTCAAGGTCGTGATGGGACTCGCGGGCCTGCCCCATTGGATCGAATGGAACCCGATCTACTGGGCCGCCTGGGGCGCTCTGCTCGTCACCGCGCTCAATCTATTTCCGGTAGGCCAGCTCGACGGCGGGCACGTGGCCTACGCCGTCGCGGGCCCGCGCCTTCACAGGTGGATATCTCGAATCACCTGCGCCTCGGTCGCCGCCCTGGCGGTCATATCGATAGTAATGTACGGCTCGCCGGTCTGGCTGCTCTGGACCCTGGTCCTGCTCTTCCTGTTGAGGGCGGGCCACCCGCCCGTCATCGAAGAGGAGCCGCTCGGGGCGGCAAGAATAATTCTAGCCGTCGTGGCCGCGGTAGTCTTTCTGCTTTGCTTTATGCCGTTCCCCATCACCGTCTCGTGATCTACGACGCGTATCCGGAAACGAGATCAAACCGACCAGCTCGATATCAAGGGGGCAGATGATAGACATGAATGCGGGAGTGCTCGCGGTGCTGGCTTTCGGCTTCGTGGCCGGGCTCAAACACGCGCTCGACCCCGACCACGTCGTCGCGGTCTCGGCCATAGTGAGCGAGCACAAGAGCCTGGCTCGCTCATCGCTCATCGGGACGTTCTGGGGTCTCGGCCACAGCGCCTCCCTGCTCGCCGTCGGGTTGCTCATCATCCTTTTGCGAAACGCCATCTCTGAGGAGACCGCCCTCTGGATGGAGCTTCCGGTAGCGGTGATGCTGATAGTCCTGGGAGCCAGAGTGCTCGTAAAGATTGCGCGCGAGCGAGGCATAGAAGTCCACGCGCACGCGCACAGCCATGACGGCGAGCTGCCGCACAAGCACATCCACGTGCATAACCGCGACGCGCACGACCATAAGCATTACCTGATCCGGCTCGCGCGCAGGCCCTTCGCCGTCGGCATGGTCCACGGCTTCGCGGGCAGCGCGGCCGTGACCCTCGGGGCGATGACGAGCATCCCATCCGTCTCGCTCGGCCTGATCTACATCGCTCTCTTCGGGCTCGGCTCCATCGGCGGAATGCTTCTGATGAGCGCGATGATCGGCCTGCCGTTCGCGGTGACGGCCGGGCGATTTTCAACGATCAACTCCGGCATAAGGTTGCTCGCGGGCCTCTTCAGCATCGGATTCGGACTCTTTCTGGCCTGGGGTTTGATCATTCAGCTGGTAGAGATTAATTCTAATTGAATATCAAACAGGTGGAGCATCAAGATGGCAGATTCCGAAAACTCCCAGATCCCTCCCCTCGCCTACCTCAATCCCGAGTTCCTGAAGAGCCGGGAAGCGAGGATGCTAAGGATTATCGCGGAATACATGGAGCCGGCCTCGCGCCTGCGGCGCCATCGCATCCGCGACACCATCGTCTTCTTCGGATCGGCCCGCTCCGTCACGCCCGAAGAGGCCGCACGGGGGTTGCAAGAGTTAAGGGCGGGCATCGAGCAGGCGGGCGAGGTCACTACCGAGCACAAGGTGGCGATCTCGAGGGCGGAGTACGCCGTGAAGCTGGCGCGCTACTACAAGGACGCGGTCGAGCTGGCCCGCCGCATCACCGAATGGTCTAAGGCCCTGACCGGCAATCACAACTTCATAATCTGCTCGGGCGGCTCCGGCGGGATGATGGAAGCGGCCAACCGGGGGGCGTCGCTCGCGCGGGGCAAGTCGATCGGCCTCAATATCGACCTGCCGTTCGAGCAGCGCGTGAACCCTTACGTGTCGCGCGAGCTGATCTTCAACTTCCATTATTTCTTCATGCGGAAGTTCTGGTTCGTCTATCCGGCCAAGGCCCTGGTGGTATTCCCCGGAGGCTTCGGCACGATGGACGAGCTGTTCGAGGTACTGACGCTGATACAGACCAAGATGCCGCGAAAGAGGATGCCTGTCGTGCTGTTCGGCAAGGAGTTCTGGGACGACATACTGAATCTGGAGGCGCTTATCAAGTGGGGAGTCATCAGCCCCGAAGACCTCAATATCTTTCACAAGACCGATTCGGTTGACGACGCCTTTGAGTACCTGAGGGCCAATCTCGAAGAGCTTTACCTGTCGCCCAAGGGCCTCGAAGAAGTGAAGCTGACCTGAATCACGGCCCGGCGATTCCGCCGGATCGGAACAGGCGAGAAGGTTACTCGAAAAGAGTTTCGCCCGCGCCCCTCACCTCTCGCCGGGCAACTCATCGACGGCCTGGATGACGCGCTCGATCTCGATCAGGTAACCGGCGAATGTCAGCCTCGTCTCCGCCTCAAGCCATACATCCTCATCCGCCGCGTACTCGAATATACGAATGAAGACGGCTCGATCCAGGTTCAGGACCTCCGCGAGCTTGAGCACGCATTCGCGCTTGTCGTAGGGCGCGTCGGCCCCGAGCAGCCCTAAAGCATGCCGGAAGAGTACGGCGAAGCTCTCCAGCGAATCCGACATGAGGCGCGCGAGCCTGTCCGGGTTTGCCGCCACGGAGATGTAAACGGTGCGGAGCCGCAGCAGCTTGCCGCGCAGCTCGTATTCGAGCTGGTGGCGAAGATTGTAAGTGGGAATCTCAAGCCGCTCGAACGGGTCGGGACCGAAGAGCACGCGCCGCGCGCGGCTCATATCGATGAACTCCATCGGAAAGACATCGGAGGAATCATCGATCTCGCGGCTCGTAAAATAGATCGGGACCGGGTCGCCGTGCGACCGCAGCCATTCCGCCACCGGGTGCGCCGACTGGAGATCGTCCGGGGCGATCCTGTTCAAAACCACGAGCAGGTTCTTTGGCCGGTCTTCATCCCCCCGGACGGAGGCCGTGCCTGATCCGTAGAGGACCACTGCTTTCAAGTTCTCTCCGTGCGCATCCTTCAGCTTTCCTACTACCTCATTCAGTTGATCGGCCAAATTCCCGTACCTCCATCAATATCATCGAGCCTGAGAATCGATCGAAGCCCTTGCCGGTCCGAAAGAGCCGGCCTCGCAGGTTACCAGCTATCGCTCGCGCCTCCGCCTCCGAAATCGCCGCCTCCGCCGAAGCCGCCGAAGCCGCCCCCTCCGCCGCCGCCGCCTCCGCCCCAGCTTGAGCCGCCGCGGTACCCTCCGAAGCCGCCCGACCCGCCGCCTCCGAATATGAGCGGTAGGAGCAACCAGTCGCCCCCCCCGCCCCCGCGACGCCCACGGCCTCCGCGTCCGCCGCCTCCGCCTCTGATGGAGTTGATTATGATGAAGAGGATGAAGATACCCGCGATTATCAGACTTGGGGATATGCCGCGCCCGCGTCGCGCGGCGGGCGCCGGCTGGGTGTAGGCGTAGCGCTGGTCGATTCCCTCGATAGAGAGGCCGCGCTTTTGAGCGATCGTGGCGAGCAAGGTCTGCGTGCCGGTCGTCAGCGCCTGATCGAAGCGGCCCGCCCTGAAATCGTCCCGCATGCGGCGGATGAGCTCGCCCGCGAGCCCGTCGGGTATGTCGCCTTCGAGCTTTCGACTGATCTCAAGCCGCGTGGCTCCGGAATAGCGGCCCGTTTGATCCGGCGGCTTGATGGCGGCGAGCAGCAGCGCGGCCGCCTTGTCAGAGCCGCGCCCGATCCCCCATTCCCTGCCCATCTGCAAGCCGTATTCTTCGATCGTATAGCCCTGAAGATCATCGTAAGGAATAGTGACGACGGCGACCTCAATGCCGGTGCGGTCGCGAAAATTCTCAAGAAGGTTCTCCAGGCTGGCGCGCGGATCGGGGCTGACCTTGCCCGCGAAATCGTTCATCAGGCCCTGGGGCTGCGGCACCTTGATCTGTGCCGGAGAGATGGAAGACAGAATCAGAAGAAGACCGGCAACCTTCAGCGATACGCTTATTGCTCTTTTCATGTTTGACACTTTCAACTCCGTCGCGGCCCGACCCTTTCCTATTCTCTCAAGCTGCTTCGCCCCTGACCAAAGGCGCGGGCGGCCCGACGAGCGCGGCCCGGCTGCTCTGACACGCGCGCAGCTCGCGCCCTTTAATGATAGCGGACCGGACGTGAAAGCAGAAAGGATATCAGGAGTGCCCGACGTGCAGAGCTTCGAGCAGGAGTTCCGCGACGTAGAGCAGAGCTACTCCGGCGAATACCATGAGAGAGATCTTGAGACCGCCCTCGCGCGTGTTGACTTCCGGTATCAGGTCCGATGCCGCGACGTAAAGCGTGGCCCCGGCCGAAAGCGGCAGGACGTAAAAAGAGAGGGGCCGCGAATAGACCGGCACATCCTGAAACAGGAGGACCAGGGTCACGCC
>DATLMR010000441.1:0-3468 GCA_035537555.1 Blastocatellia bacterium | reverse complement strand
CGAGCGCGCCGACCTGGGCCCTCCCGGCTCGCAGCTCTTCCTCGTCGGCAACGACGTGGCGAGCAGCCTGCTCCCCGGCGGCAACGGCCGCTTCGGTACGACCCCCGGCAACTCGAGCGGGTTCCTGACCCTGGCGCAGGCGCTGGCGCTCGTGCCGTCGGTTCGCGCGGACCTCGAGAATGTCTTCTCGCAGTGCACGCTTCCGACCTCGCTCGAATGCGGCCAGGAGAGAGGCATCGCTCCTTCGGGACCGCTCTTCTCGACTGATTTCGAGATCCCGTATTCGATCCAGTACTCGATCGGCCTGCAGAAAGAGCTGCCCGGAAACATGGTGTTCCAGGCCGACTTCAACTACCGCAAGGGCCTGCACGAGCTGTTGACCTACGACGCGAACTTCAACGATTCGGTCGACCGCAACGGCAACCCCACGCCGGTCATCGGGAACCTCGGGATCTCTATCCCGTACGCGGACTCGTCGGCCTTCTCTACCTACAAGGCCCTGCTCGTCCGCCTCGACCGCCGCTTCTCGGGCGGCTTCCAGCTCACCGGCAGCTACAGCCTCTCCAGGCTGAAGGCATTCGGCAACGACGCGCTCGGCCTGGCCGACGGCTTCGTGACCGACCGCAACAACTTCACGGCGGACTTCGGCCCCGCGGGCCTCGACCGCACCCATCGCCTGGTCATCAGCGGCCTCTGGGCCCTTCCGTTCTTCAAGGATTCTTCGGGATTCAAGAAGCACGTGCTCGGAGACTGGACGATCTCCTTCATCTCGACCGCATTCAGCGGCCTGCCTTTCACGGCGGACCTGCCTGACGGCGTCGATCTGACCGGCTCGGGCTCGTTCGTATCCTACCTGCCGGGCACCGGCAACGGCAGCATCGGCCGCGACATCAAGTCGGTCGGCGAGCTCAACGAGCTCATCCGCAACTACAACGCGAACCGCAACCAGTTCGCCGCTCGCATCGAAGGCGGCGTGCCGGTCGATCCGTTCGGGACCGAGCTGAGGGTGCTCGCCGAGCTTCCGGCCGATACGCAGATCGGCGGCGACTCGCTGATCTCTCAGGACGTTCGCTTCACCAAGGCGTTCCGCATGGGTGAGTCGCGCAGGCTCGACTTCATCGCGGAGGTCTTCAACCTCTTCAACGTTGCCAACCTGACCGGCAACAATGATATAGATTTCGTCCTCCCGGCCAGGGACGATGCTCAGGAGCTGGGCTTCTCGGTCTTCAAGCCGACCACCCGCACCACGAACATCTTCGGCACGGGCGGCCCGCGCGCCTTCCAGTTCGCCCTGAAGTTCACCTTCTAAGCGAGCCGGACCAAGAGCGTTTCTTTGATAGTGGTGGAGTCATTCAAGTGGCTCCACCACTTTTTCTTTCGATCTTTCTCCTTCAAACGCGCCCGCGCGGCCGGCCGCTCCAGGCAGGTCTATATCGAAGAGGAGGCTTCTCGAGATGAGACGAGTTCCAGCGATCGCTTTACTGGTAGTAACGGTCTTATCGGCCGCCGCTTTCGCGCGGCAGCAGGGAAACAGAATACGAGGCAAGGTGCGCGCCTCTTCCGGCGCGGCCATACCGAACGCCGTCATAACGCTCCAGACGGGGAACGGCCAGCCCATCAACCAGACGGTCTCCAACAACGAAGGAGATTTCGCCTTCAGCGGCCTGACGGAGACGGGCTACATAGTCATAGCCTCTTCCTCCGGTTACGAGAACGGTACCTCGGTAGTCGAGTTCACGAAGGGCGCGGGCGCCGAGGACCCGGGAGAAATCCGCGTGATCGAGGTGATACTGACACGCCCGGGGGCCGAGCCCGTCCCTCCCGCCCGCTCGACTTTCACGCAGAATATTCCTAAAGAGGCCCTGGCCGCATTCGAGCGCGGCATGGCCCTGTCGAGAGAAGGCAAGGCGCCTGAGTCGATACAGGCCTTGCAGGAGGCCGTGAAGATCTTTCCCAACTACTTCAACGCGCGGCTCGCGCTCGCCAACGAATTCACGCGGCAGCAACGGCTGGAGGAAGCCATCTCCGAGCTCGAGCAGGCGCGCAGAGTGAATCCGAAGGACGGCCGGGTCTACCAGGCTTTCGGGCTTGTACTGTCGAAGCAGAAGAAGTACGTGCTGGCTGCGGCCGTCTTCGGCGAGGCCTCTCGCCTCAATCCCACGGACCCTAACATCCTGCTGATGCGCGCGGGAGCGCTCATCGATCACGCTTCGCTCATCGACCCGTCGAAGTCGAAAGATGCCGCGGCCGAGCGAGCCCACGCTTTCGAGATGGCCGAGCGCGACCTCATGAAAGCAT
Organism: Blastocatellia bacterium; assembly: GCA_035537555.1. Taxonomy (GTDB): domain Bacteria; phylum Acidobacteriota; class Blastocatellia; order UBA7656; family UBA7656; genus DATLMR01. The sequence goes on along the minus strand of DATLMR010000441.1, from coordinate 1,170 downwards.
TCGACCTGAGCGGCAAGAAGCTCGCGCCCATCCACCTTCAAATGGCGAGGATATATGAAAAGCAAGGCAAGCGCGCCCAGGCCGCCGACGAGCTTGAACGATACCTCCGCCTCGCGCCGGGCGAAAAGAACGCCCAGGCCATGCGGGACGCGATAAAGAAGCTGCGCACACCTTAAGACGGGAGCCGGGGAGCGGAGAAGAAGCGGAGGTCATACGAAGCTCGCTTCGAGTAATATTCTCGGCCGCGCCGTCAAAGCATTCGTCTCTTCCGGCCCCGAAAATATTTATCGAAAAAAGTGATACGGGCCACACACTCTTCTGGTATAGTGTGCAGGGTTTCCGGCAAAGATATGATTCAAAGAGCGGCACATCTCCTGAGGCTGCAAGCGGCGTGGGTCCTGCTGATCCTCCTGGTCAGCGGCCCCCTGGTTCCGCTCGCGTCAGCCGCGGGCCTATCGAGCGGCTGCTCGATGGCCTGCTGTGTCGAGGAAGGATTCTGTTGCTGCAACAGCCGGGATACGGAAGACCGCGACGCGGCCGCGTCGCCTGAGATCGGGAACCCGAAGGTCGCCGGCCGCTGCCCGGACGATTGCGCCGCGCCGGGCCAGATTTCCAGGCTTCAGTCTCGCGATTCGCTTCGCGCCGCGTCTTACATCGCCCACAAAGAGAGCCCGACGATTTTCGGGACCACGCAAGACGCCGCGCCCGCGCGTCCGTGCGGCTCGACGAGCAGCGCTCCTCGCGCTCCGCCCGCCTTTCTCTCTGCTTATCCCTCGATAGCTTAAATAAAAATCGAAGCCTTTACCGGCTCTTCGCATTCGCGAGGCTTTCAACACCCTGTCCGGCCCGTGCGCCTGATGTCTGTGGGCTGGAAGACTCGCATACAAGGATAAGATCATGAGATTCACACGGGGCAGAAGAACGAACAGGCATGCCGCGCGATCCGCTCTGGCCACTATTTTGATACTGACGTGCGGAAACTTCCTGCAAGCCTTTCCGCAGCAAACGATAACGTCCGCCGCGCTGAGCGGGCGCATAGAAGACGCGAGAGGCGAGAGCGTGAGCGGAGCAGATATATCGGTCACCAACATAGATCAGAACAGGACCTGGGAGACGACGAGCGATAACGAGGGGCGCTATCGCTTCCCGTACCTCCCGGTGGGCGCGTAC
>DATLMR010000440.1:0-4308 GCA_035537555.1 Blastocatellia bacterium | reverse complement strand
CGTGTCGCAGGCCCTGACGACCCTGACGGAGATGCGAATTGTCGAAGGCCAGGGCCTGGTTGCCGACATGAGCTCCAGGCTCGACACGATTCAAACCCAGCTCCCTACGATAGAGAGCGAGGCGAAGAGATTGCCGGGAATCTACAAAGAGAAGCTCTCCAGGCGCTTGCAGGAGATCATCGGGAATGCGCAGGTCGACGAGACGCGGCTCGCCCAGGAATCTATCATGCTCGCGGACCGGAGCGATATCAGCGAAGAGATTTCGCGCCTCAAGAGCCACATCTCCCAGATGAGAGACGTGATTCAAGTGGACGACGAAGTGGGCAAGCGCCTCGATTTTCTGCTACAGGAGATGAACCGGGAGGCAAACACTATTCTGTCGAAATCCGGAGACCTTGCCATAAGCGATGCCGCCATAGTAATCAAGACCGAAGTTGAAAAACTCAGGGAGCAAGTTCAGAATGTCGAGTGAGAGCCGCCGCCCCGTGGAGGTTGACAGGGAACCCTCGAAGGGGGGCTCATCGGGCGCGGGTGAAAGCCCTACCGGAAGGGGAAACCTGGTCGTCGTGTCTGCTCCTTCGGGCGCGGGAAAATCTTCGCTGGTAGAGCGGGCCTTGAAGAGCGTTGACCGGCTCCTGTACTCGATTTCGTACACGACCAGGCAGGTTCGCGGGGCGGAAAAGGATGGGGTCGATTACTTCTTCGTATCCCACGAAGAGTTCCTCGCGATGCGCGAAAAGGGTGAGTTTCTCGAATCCGCCGAAGTGCACGGGTATCTCTACGGCACGCGTAGATACTGGCTGGAGCTGAGACTCGCGGAAGGCTACGATGTCATCCTGGATATCGACGTGCAGGGGGCAGAGCAGATACGGGCGCGCATGCCGGAAGCCATCACGGTCTTCGTCCTGCCGCCCTCGCGCGAGGTGCTCGAATCCCGCCTCCGCCTGCGCAATTTGAACGAGCCCGCCGACCTCGAACGGCGGATGAAGAACGCGACCGCCGAGGTCCAGCTTTATGACAGGTTCAAGTACGTCATCGTGAACGACAGCCTGGAGCGCGCCAGCTCGGCCCTCGAAGGAATCATTTTAACGGAGCGACATCGGTCGGAACGACAGAGCAACGTGGCTCGTAAGATCATAGCGACATTCGGAAGTGAGGCAAAATAATGGCTGATACGAAAAACGACGAAAACTGGATCACTTCAATAGACAGCAAATACCGCCTCGTCCTGATCGCGGCTAAGCGAAGCAAGCAGCTCCAGAAGGGCGCGAGGCCTCGTGTGCAGAGCTCCGCGAAAAAGACGACCCGCGTGGCCCTCGAAGAGATACAACGCGGGCTGATTCAATATACACAGGTCGTAAAAGAATCGCCTGCTGACTCGTAACCGGGAGAGGCCGGGATTTACCGGGCTTTCGGAATCAATCAGGTTGAATCCATGAAAATCGCTCTGGGCGTGACGGGATGTATAGCGGCATACAAGGCCGTGGAGGTCATGCGCGGCCTTCAGAAGCGCGGCGCGGCCGTGCAGGTGATAATGACTTCGTCCGCGACCCGGTTCGTCGCGCCGCTCACTTTCCAGGCGATCTCCGGATATCCGGTTATCTCCGCGATGTTCGCGCCGACCGGCGACCCCGAGATCAAGCACATCCAGATAGCTCAATCGGTAGACCTCCTGCTCGTGGCGCCCGCCACAGCCAATGCCCTGGCGAAATTCGCTCACGGTATCGCCGACGATTTTCTTTCGACGCTCTATATCTCCTCCACCGCTCCGGTGCTCGTCGCCCCCGCTATGAACGTCGAGATGTGGGCGCATCCGGCCACGCAGGAGAATGTGCGAATGCTCCGAGAGAGAGGGGTCCATTTCGTCGATCCCGGCGAAGGGTACCTCGCGTGCCGCACGGTCGGCGCGGGCAGGCTGGCGGAACCCGAAGAGATAGTCGCCAGAGCGATTGAGGTTGTCGAAAGGGGCGAGACCCGCCAGGGAGACGAAGGCCGCGCAACGCCGCTCGCTGCGCGTGACACTTTTGTTGCCCGATATAAAAGAGACCTCGCCGGCGAACACGTGTTGATCACCGCGGGGCCGACCTACGAGGCGATCGATCCCGTTCGAGGCGTGACCAACAGGTCTTCAGGCAGGATGGGCTACGCAATCGCGGAAGCGGCCGAAGCCCGCGGGGCTCGCGTGACTCTCGTCTCAGGACCCGTGGCGCTCGAGCCTCCACGCGGGGTTGACGTGGTCAGAGTCCGATCGGCCTTCGAGATGTACACATCCGTCATGGAGCGCCTGCCCGGCTCGACGATCGTCGTGATGGCGGCGGCCGTCGCGGACTACAGGCCGGTCCGGGTCGCTGATCAAAAGATAAAGAAGAGCGGAGAGACATTCGTGCTAGAGATGGAGCGGACCGAAGACATTCTGGCCGCTGCCGCCGGAGCGAGAGAGGCCCAGGTTCTTGTCGGTTTTGCCGCGGAAACTCAGAACGTCGTCGAGAACGCCCGGAAGAAGCTCGCGGAGAAGGGCTGTGATTTGATCGTAGCTAACGACGTATCGGCGGCCGATGCCGGGTTCGACGTGGAGACCAACCGGATAACGCTCGTAACGAGCGATTCCACTCGCGAGGTGCCGTTAATTTCCAAGAGGGAAGCGGCGGACCTGATCCTTCAAGCTGCAATCGACGTGCGGTCGAAGCAGACTTCGCTTTCCGAGGCTTAAACCGGCCGCCCGATTCATTTTTTTATGCGGACAGACGGGTCCTAGCAACTTGGCTCCAAACCTGTCGCCTGGGAATCGGGGCTCACACGAGAGCTGGTTGATATCTGGATTGTCGAGCTGATTGCCTGCTGTCTTTGCGGCAAAGGTGAAAACGTAGTTAGAGACGCGGGGACGATCCATGGCCCGGCAGGAGCCGGATCACGTCTCTAGCTGATCTTCCGCAGGTCGCTCAGAGCGGAATTGCCGGTCGCCTTGCGTGCCTTGTACTCGTCAACCCATGACCTTGTCGTCATCATTAACTGGGACATTGACGGCTGCACGATCGCCTTATTCTCCGGCCTCGTCTGCTGATCTCGCTTTATTAATTTAATGGTCATTTCCTTATACCTTCAAAATAGCTTCAAGACGCTGAAATATTGAGCAATCCTCATGCCACAGCCGAAGAGGTTTTTTTACGGCCCTTTTGCGAGGGTCTGAAGCAGAGCGCGGATTCAGGTGGGAGAAAACAATACGGATTTGGTATAAGGCTGTACGTTTCCGGTAGTCCCGCCCAGGTCCAGGACGGGCGCCAATACTAAGGAGCCGGGGTAAATTTATTGCATCGGGAGTAAGAATCCGGCGAAGGTGCTTTTATCGACTTCCCGCAATGGCTTTGCCTTGATTCTGTGCGGGACGCAATATACCATAGGGGAATGAATCTACCGCTCTTACATTAGGGATGTGACGGTGCGCCGTCATCGATAGCGACGTGAACTGCGAAAGTGTGGCGAAATAATCTCTCCCGGCAACACTCACAAGCGCTAGTGACATCCAAGAAGACGGAAGAGGATACCGGGAGCGCGAGGTAAATCGGCGATCTCTTGAATCGCGTGCGCGCTCGATGGTTCATGTTCAGTGCCTGCGTAGAGATTCCCCTTGATGTGCCGCGTAGGTGCGGAAGAATTGACTTTTCCGGCTCTCGCCGATTGCGGCGAGTCGGAAGGCAATACTTGTTTGCGTGGCCATGCACTGGCGCGGCCGACCGATAGGCCCCTGGCCGGGTGTCGAGTTGGCCGAATACATTGTCTCTGGTCATTTCTTTGTAGTCTCGTTCCATTTGATACCGGCGACGACAGCCCGGCTGATCGCCCTTTTGCGCATCAGGTGTGTCAACAATGTTTGCATCTGACGACGTTCTTGCAGGTAGGTTCGGATGATTCGCTCCGCGGAATTTCTGAAATTCATCGAGCAGCTTCGATTGACCGATCTGGTCGATTTTATCGTCGTGTGGGCGATAATCTACGGGCTGCTCAAACTCGTCAAAGGGACGAGGGCCGTCCAGATGGCGGTCGGATTGCTCGGAGTCGGGCTGCTCTATCAGATATCCGTCTTCTTCGGGCTGGAGACGCTCCAGTTCGTGATGCGAAACTCGCTGCTATATTTCGGTTTTGCCATTCTCGTAATCTTTGCGCCGGAGATCAGGTCCGCGCTCATGCGAGTCGGATCGAACCTCCGCAGCCCCTTGCGTCTCGGGCGGGCCAAGTTCGGGCAGGAGGCTTATGATGAGATCGTCCTCGCCGCGATGACCCTATCTTCGCGCAGGATCGGCGCTCTGCTCG
>DATLMR010000439.1:0-2127 GCA_035537555.1 Blastocatellia bacterium | reverse complement strand
CAGGCTTGGCCCCTTACTTGTCAATGACGCCCCGCAGGGCCGGTTTGTGAAGAAAGATTTATCCACATACCGGCCCTGCGGGGCCTTCGATTCTCGGCCGCCCAATCTTTCACCGGGTGACGCTCTACGGAGCTATAGGGAAAACTTTCGGCGCGCGCGGGACGTTCTTAACAGCGAAGGAGAGAATGAATGAACGTTTTGCGTATAATACTCGCCATCCTGCTTCCGCCGCTGGGGGTCTTTTTGACGGTCGGGCTGGGGCTGCATTTCTGGCTCAATATACTGCTGACGATTTTCGGTTATATTCCCGGGCTCGTGCACGCCATCTGGATCATAGCCCGGGGGGATCAGAGAGCGCGGAGTTATTAAGCGAGCCGGATCGGCCGGGTGTAGCTGGGCCGCGCGGACTCAACTGGCGAGATCGTTAAGCACTCTCCTGGCTATCAGCTCGCGGTCTTCGCGGCGGCGGACCTTGAGCCGCCGGTCGGTCCCTTCGTTATCTATCCACGTTATTCCGTCTATCACTATCAAGGTGTCCGCCGTGTAGCGCATCGAGCGACGGCGCTCTTCCTTCCGTCGCTCATAGTGAGGGGCTCGCCTTTCGTTACCTTTCCAAGAAGACATAGGTTCCTCGCCGCCCGCGGGGCCCGGGCATGTTCATGGTCTTTATTCTTATAGACGGTCTTTCAGCCGACGGCGTCGGTCAGGGTTCTGCGGCGGAAGAAGCTCGACTCGTGCGCGTGGCCGTCGCGGCCCGCCGAGTTCGCCGGAGGGAGCCAGCTCGCCGTCACGCCTGCCGGGCCGTCGGACGTCTTCGTTATGGCGGCCAGCGCGGCGTCCTCCTCGCTCTCGGAGGCCTCCTCGCGTATCATCGAGGCTTCCTTCTTGATCTCTTCGATCTTCCTGAGCAGCCCGTCCCGCTCCGAGCGCAAGGCTTCGAGCTTCAACTGGAATCGGTTGATCTCCGTCTGGCGACCCTCGATCTCGCGGTTGAGCAGGTAGTCTTCTTCTTCGTAGAGGGCGGCGCGGCGGTAGAGCCCCGTGGCTTCGTCTTCGAGCGCCTCGGCCATCTGCTGCAACATCTTTATCTTCACCCGAGGGGATGTGGGGGTCGGCGTTTCCAGACTCTCATCTTCGATTATGTTCATAATACGTGTCCTGCTTTAAAAGTAACCGGAAGGGGCATGAATGATTCGCCCGGGGCGTAATGCCGCCCTTCGCGCGAGCTCGGCCTATCAACTGGCCGCCAGGCGGACGGTGGAAAGCGCGCGCTTCCGAGCCAGTTTGTCTTCGTACATTCGCTGGTCCGCTATCTCCATCAATTCCTCTATCTCCATTCCGTCTTCGCCGAACATGGCGTGGCCCATGGAGATGCCGACGCGGGCGACGCGGCCGGGCCTGACTTCGTACGAGAAGCTATCGACCGCCGTTTGCAGGCGCTCCTTGAGCTCGATGACGATCTCGGGAGTGGCCCGGTGCAGCACGGCCACGAACTCGTCGCCCGCATACCTGATGAGCACGTCGCCCGTGCGGAGCTGCCCGCGCGCCAGGTGCGCGATGCGGCGCAGTATCTCGTCGCCGATGTGGTGGCCGTACGTGTCGTTGATCTTCTTGAACCCGTCGAGGTCCATCATCATCAGGACCATGTTGTAGCCGTGGCGTTCCGCGCGGCTGCGCTCCTGGTCGAAGAAGCTGTACATATATCGCGAGTTCGGGAGGCCCGTCAGGCTGTCGGTTATGGCCGACTCATGCGTGCGCTCGAAGACCAGGGCGTTGTGTACGGCCGCCGCCGCGTGGTTGGCTATCGTCTCGAGCAGCCTCACCTCGTCCGCCGTGTAGCCGCAGTCCTGCTCGGAGTAGAGCGCGAGCGCGCCGAAGAACTCGCCTTCGCGGATCAGCGGAAAGAAAGCCGTCGAGCGATAGGGCGCCGCCGCGTGCCCGAGCAGAATCTCGATATCGACGAGCGGGCTGCCTCCTATAATCACCTCCCTGTGCTCGTCCACGTTCTCGATCGCGATGGCCGCGTTCTTCAAGACCTCGGCGTTCTTGCCGAGCGTGTAAGCCGCGCGGAGGTAGTCATCTTCGGCCAGGTAGATCACGAGCGTCGTGAAATTCGCGATGTTCTCA
>DATLMR010000438.1:0-9672 GCA_035537555.1 Blastocatellia bacterium | reverse complement strand
CAGAAGCGTTACGGCTTCAGCGTGACGCCCGACCAGCCGCTGAATTACGACACCTTTGAGCTCGCCGGACAGACCGATCTGAAAGTCGTCGCGGACTTGCTTACCCTCCCGTACGAATCCATTCTGGATCTGAACCCGGAGCTTCGGCGCGGCACCTCGCCCGCCGGGCAGCCCTACACCATAAAGCTGCCGAAGGGGATGAAGAAGAGCTTCGAGACCGCCTACGCGGCGCTGCCGGAAGATCAGAGAGTGCGAAGAGTCGTCGTGCCTCGCGAAGAGGTTGCAGAAGCTCCGAGGCAGGGCTACCGGACGGAATCCGCCTCTTATCAGGTGCGCGGAGGCGATACGCTGGCAGCACTCGCTCGACGTCACGGAGTCTCCGTGCGCGAGCTCGCCAGGATGAACGGCCTCTCCTCCCGGGGCGAGCTTCGCAAAGGGCAGAGCGTTCGCATTCCGAAGAGCGTTCGGTCGGCGCGGGGCCGCGATTCCCAGCCGTCCAGGAGCCGCCTGGGCCGCTTCAGCAGCAGGGATGTCGCGAAATCACGCGTCTCTTCCAAAAACAAGGCTGCCTCGCAGAAGGCCGGGAAGGGCAAAGATAAGGGCTCTTCTAAGAAGTCACCCTCTCGCCGCAGAAGATAGTATTCATCCGGGGGCAGCCCTCACGGCCGCCCCTGACCTCGTTTTATCAGCCCACTATTTTGAGCAGTGTTTCCAGAGGCCGGTGGTGGAAAGTGCGCGGCGCGTTCTCCAAGACCTCTTCGAGGGTGGTCCTGCCGCGCAGGGCCTTAACCATGCCGTCTTCCTGCATCGTGCAGAGGCTGCACTCGTCGAGACTTATCTGCCGGATCTCTTGCATGGTCCTCTTTTGCAAAATCGCATCTCGAACGTCTACGTTCGGAACGAGTAGTTCGTATATTCCCAGGCGGCCGCGGTAGCCCGTGAAGTTGCAGGACGAGCACCCCTTTCCTTTATATAAAGTGAAATCGCTCGCCTGGGCGCTCGTCAATCCGAAACGCCGCAGAACGCGCTCGTCGGGAACGTACTGAACCGGACAATTCACGCACACCTTCCGGACGAGTCTCTGCGCCAGGACCGCCGCTATTGTAGAAGCGATCAGAGACGTTTCAATGTCCATGTTGATGAGGCGCACGAGCGCGCCCACGGAGTCCTCCGTGTGGAAAGTCGCGAAGACTTTGTGGCCGGTGAGGGCCGACTGCACGGCAACGTCCGCCGAGAACTTGTCGCGTATCTCTCCGATCACAATTATGTCGGGATCCTGTCGCACTATCGACCGAAGGGTATCGTTGAAGGTGAGCCCGATCTTTTCATTGATCGAGCATTGAGAGATTCCGTCTATGACGTATTCGACCGGGTCTTCGCATGTGATTATCTTCACCGTCGGATCGTTGCAGTAGTCTATCGAGCTATAAAGCGTGGTCGTCTTGCCGGAGCCGGTCGGCCCCGTCACGAGCGTGATGCCCGAAGGGGACGCCAGCACGTCTTCCGTGTACATTCGCAGGATGTTCGGGGCGAATCCAAGCTCTTGCAGGCTGATCAGCGAAGCCTTGTTCAGTATCCTCAGCACGACATTTTCGCCGAAGACGGTCGCGTAGAAAGAGACGCGAATGTCGATCTCCTGCTTGTCCGTCTTCACGAATATTCGCCCGTCCTGGTGCTTGCGCCTTTCGGCGACGTCGGCGTCCGAGAGGATCTTGATTCGCGAGACGATGCGGGGAGTGTATTCGCGGGGAAAGTCCATCTTGTGAATCAGGACTCCGTCGATGCGATACCGTACCCGCAGCTTGCTTGCGAGCGGTTCCAGGTGGACATCCGAGGCCCCTTCTTCGATGGCGGCCCTGATGAGCTGATCGACCATCTGGATTATCTGGCCGTCTCCGGCCTGACCCTGAGCCTGGTTCTGCACCTCAAGCGAGTGATACTTGACTTTCTGATAGTCCGCTATTCCGGCGTCCTTGCTTTGGAGCAGGGAATCGACGAGGTTCAAAGTCTGAAGAATGACCGCGCTCGAAGCGAGCGACAGCCTCACCCTGCAATTGAACAGGCGGGCGATCTCTTCCATAAACGAGGTATTCGTGGGATCCGACACGAGCAGGTGCAGCTCTCCGCCTTCCAGCTTTATCGGAAGCGCGACCTGGCGTCGCAGGTACTTCAAAGAGATCCTGCGGCCAAGCTCGCAATCGATCTGGCTTATGTCGGGATCGAGAACCGGGATTGAGAACTTGTCGGAGAGCGCTTCGACTACGTGGCGCTCTTCAATCAATCCCATATCCATGAGGATCTCTCCGATTCGCCGCGCGCGCGGCCCGCTCTTTCGCTGACTGTCGAGCGCGGCGGCCACATCGTCCGCGGTCACAAGCCCGCGCGCGACGAGTATCTCTCCCGTGAGCATTTTCGTCTTCTGCCGCCGGACTATAGCCTCCAATCGAGGGACGCTGACCCAGTTCATCTCAATCAAGACTTCGTCAAGCGTCTTCTGACCCCCCAGGTGTTCTTTTATCTTCCTGGCCTTTGAGAGTTGATCCTGCGTGAGGATGCCGTCTTTCACCAGGGTATTCCCGATCTGATCTTCGAGTGACTGCTGGAGCATTCCGCCTCCGAACGTGATCCTATTACAGAGTTCTCATGGGAGCATACGGAGGCCGCGGCTCGGAGGCAGGCGGGAGACGATCGTAAAGCGTGGGGAACATGGAGCCGAGAGCGGGGAGATGATAAACCAATAATGGTGAAATAGCACTAGTAATCTTTCGCGCCGTCGAGTCGAATCCTGGCCGGCCGCGCCCCGGCGAAACTCTTCAAGGCTTCGCCGGTTTCCGAACGATTGTAATTCTTTTGATTCCGGTTGATTTATCCACGAGGCCGTAAGAGAATGCGCAATAGCCGATTGTTTACCCGTTTTCAAATTCAACCGAATGCCTGCGAGGCACTTATGAGCAAAGCGACTTCCGAAGATCACAGGGGTACGAAAGTTGGTCAGCTCGCGCCCGATTTCGAGCTTCAGGATGGAAACGGAGAGCCGTGGCGCCTCTCCGACCACCTTGGAAAAGTCGTGGCAATGGTCTTTTACCCGAGGGACGAGACGCCGGTTTGCACCAAGCAAATGTGCAGCATGCGTGACCGCTGGGCCGATTACGAGTCAACCGGCGCGGAGGTGGTTGCCATCTCGGTAGGAACGGTCGATTCGCATAAGCGCTTTTCAGAGCACCACGACCTGCCGCAGAAATTGCTTGCCGATGAGAGCGGCAAGGTCACGGGCCTGTATGAAGTGAGGTCTCTGCTTGGCGGATCGCAACGAGCGGTCATCGTCATTGACGCTTCGGGCGTAATCCGTTACAGAAAGTCCGTCATTCCGATCTTTCGCCCCGGGGACGATGAGGTGATCCAGGCTATAAAAGAGGCCGCCCGGCACTGATCTGCCGGCGCCTCGATGGGTCAGGCGTCGAGGAAGTCCGCCAGGGCGGCGAGATCACCTACCTCTTTCGTGGGGAGCGGGCCGCCCGGCGCCGGCTGCTCGCCCTTCCTGTTGACCCACACGACGGGTATATGCAGAGCGCGCGCGGGGACGACATCATGGAAGTAGCTCTGCGCCGCGTGCAATTGCCTCGCGCCGCCGATGCGCCTTCCTGCCTCATTAAAGTGCGCGAAGCCGGGCTTATAAGATTTGACCTGCTCGGCCGTGACTATGAGATCGAAAGAGACTGTTAAGAGGCGCAGGGTCTTCTCAAGCAATTCATCATCTATGTTCGATAGGATGCCCAGACGGTAGCGCCGAGCCAGCCTTTCGAGAGAAGCGTTCGTGTCGGGAAAGGGCCGCCAATTCGGAAGGCTGTCGGCGAGAAAGCTGGTCCGTTCCGGCGGCAGGCTCCACCCGAGGCGAGCCGCGACCCGGCGCGCGGCCTGTCCGAGCACGTCCTTATAAGAAATGTAGCGACCTGATTCTATGGACGGCTCCTCTTCCATATAAGCCTCAATGACCCGCTCCGGGGTCAGTTCGACGCCGTCGCGCGAGGCCTCACTTATGAAAGCGCCGGTTATGCCCGACTCCCAGTCGATCAAGGTGCCGTAGCAATCGAAGGTGATGATCTCGAATTCGGTGTTGCTCATGACTCTCCCACAGGTTTACGCCTAAGCGCGGATTATAGAATGGCCCGAATACATCAACCGGGAGACTGCTGAACCGCGTCCCACAGAGACCGCCAGGATTCATGCAGCAACTCGTCGATTCTCGCCCAGTCTGCTTCCGAGACCCCTCCGGCTTCGGCTTTCGTGTCCCGTATCTCCATCGCCTCCGCGCGCAGGCGAGCATGTTCCATAAAAGGCTCGACGGGCATCTGGTAGATCTCAGCGGCCAGCTCGGCCAGAGCCCGCTCCAGATCGCCCGCCGCGTGCGCCTTCCTTTCCCGGTGTACGATCCACCATTCGAGCTCAAGCTCTGCCGCGCGATCCACGTTAAAAGGGATGTCGCTTACTCTACGGATCGAAGAGTAATAGCTGACGAGGTAGGGAAGGGCCTTATTGTAATCGTCGCGGCCGCGCCCGTCCTTGAAGACGAAAGCGGCCTTTGCGGCCTTGAAAGCGACGACGTTCGATCTCAGGAACGGCAGGTCGTATTGATTGCGCAGCAGCTCGGAAAGCTGGCTGAAGAGTCGAAGCCGTTCCTTCGCATAATAAGAGCGCCACATCTGTGTATCGAGCCGGGCCACTTCGTCAGGATTGAATGTCCGCAGGCGGGCCGACCGTGGGGCGTAAAGGTCGGCCGTTACGAAGATCACGAGCGCGGCCGCGAGAGCCGCGATGACCCATCGCCTCCTGCCTCTACCCGCGTCGGCCCTTTGCTCGAGGCGAGAGGCGGCCTCAGACCGGGTCCCTTCTTGCGAGATCGGTGATCCAATCATTCGATTCCCTCCGATTAAGGATGGTATCAGCCTCCCGGCGAGTGGCCCTCGAGCGAAGAGGCTGATCGAATCTCTTTACGGTGCGGTCGCATGGAATGGATTCAAGGAGTGATAGATGAAAGGCGGCCGCCGACCGCCTTTCAGCTATCGGCTCGCGTGTTACTCGACTATTCCGATGTGCAGGTCTCGCAATTGCTCCGGCGAGACCGGGCCGGGAGAGTCGGTCATAAGATCGGTGGCGCTGGCCGTCTTCGGGAAGGCCATGACTTCCCGAATCGATTTCTCGCGCGCGAGGAGCATGACGAGCCGGTCGAAGCCAAAGGCGATGCCCCCATGTGGAGGCGTACCGTATTCCAGCGCGTCGAGGAGAAATCCGAACTTGGACCGCGCTTCCTCGTCGCTCAGGCCGAGGACTTCGAATATACGCCTCTGCATCTCCCGCGAATGAATCCTGATCGAGCCGCTCCCGAGCTCTATTCCATTGAGCACGAGATCGTAAGCCTTGGCGCGGACCTTTCCAGGTTCCGTGTCGAGCATATGAAAATCTTCCTCGCGGGGGCTGGTGAACGGGTGATGCATCGCGTAGAATCGCCCGTCTTCCTCGTGGTACTCGAACATCGGAAAGTTCGTGACCCAGAGGAAGTTGAACTTATTCTGATCGATCAAGTCCTCGCGCTCCGCGACCTCAAGCCGCAGGGCGCTGAGCGAGGCAGCCACCACGGACGGCTTCCCCGCGACTACCAGGACCGCGTCGCCTGGCCTGGAACCGGCCGCCACGGCCAGTTCGGAGACCTTCTCGTCTCCCAGAGCCTTCGAGAGCGAAGACGCCACTTCTCCCGACTCGGCGAGCTTGATCCAGGCCATCCCTCCGGCCCCGTACCGCTTCGCGATCTCCGAGAGCTCGTCGAGGGTCTTGCGCGAATACTTCGCGCCTCCCTTGACGGTAATGGCTTTGACCTGGCCTCCGCCGTCGATCGCGCTCCTGTAGGGTGTAAAGTCGGTGCCGGAGAGCGAGGCCGTAAGCTCTTGCAGCTCCATTTCGAAGCGAGTATCGGGCTTATCCGAACCGTAGCGGCTCATGGCTTCGGCATAGGTCAACTGGGGGAACGGAGATTCGACCTTGACTTCAATCAAGCGGGCAAGCTCGACCATCATCGGCTCGATGACTTTGAATACGTCCTCGGGGCGGATGAAGCTCATCTCGATGTCGATCTGGGTGAACTCCGGCTGGCGGTCCGCGCGCAGGTCTTCATCCCTGAAGCATCTGACGATCTGGAAGTACTTGTCGAAGCCCGCCACCATCAACAACTGCTTGAACATCTGCGGCGATTGGGGCAGGGCGTAAAAGTTTCCGGGCGAAAGACGGCTGGGAACTATATAATCGCGCGCGCCCTCCGGAGTCGATTTGACCATCATCGGAGTCTCTATTTCATAAAACCCGTGCTCGTCCAGGTACCGTCGCGTCGTTATCGCGGCGCGATGGCGGAGCTTGATATTCTCCTGCATCTTCGGGCGGCGGAGGTCGAGGTAGCGGTATTTTAGGCGAACGTCCTCGCTCGCCCTGGCCCCCTCGATCTCGAACGGAGGGGTCTTAGCGTCGTTCAGGATGTACAGCTCGCGCGCGATCACTTCTACGCGCCCCGTCTTCAGGTTCGGATTGACCTTGTCCTTATCGCGCATTACGACTTTGCCGATGACGGTAATCACGTATTCGCCGCGGAGATCCTTGGCGCGCCTGTGCGCTTCGGCATTCTTATCCACGTCGAAGACTACCTGCAGAATCCCTTCGCGGTCGCGCAGGTCGATAAACGTGAGCGGCCCGAAATCGCGCCTGCCATGGACCCATCCCATCAACTTGACCATCTCTCCTGCGTGCTCGGGCCGTAGCTCTCCGCAGTAGTGCGTGCGTTTCAAATTTCCCAGATTATCAACCATAGCCGTTTAACAATCGAACATGGAACGATCTTTGATCGAGCGTTCAAACTCCCTTCGCCAATTCTTCTATCAATTCCGCTTCAGACAGGTTTCGCTGTTCGCCGCTATCCATCATGCGCAGGACGAAGCTGCCGCTTTGGATCTCGCTCTCGCCGATGATCAGAGCGTATCGAGAGCCCAGATTGTTCGCAACCGCGAGCGCTTTTTTGAGCTTTCGCCCTTCGAGATCGACTACGACGCTGATGCCCTCGCCGCGCAGGCGGGTGGCGAGAGCGAAGGAAAATCTTCGCGCCTCTTCTCCAATGTAAGTTACGAAGAGGGCCGGAGCATCCGCGCGGTAATCGAAGCTCGATTCCGGCATGCTCATGGCCATCCGCTCGACTCCGAATGCGAACCCGACTCCTTTTACGGGAGGGCCGCCGAGAAGCTGCGAGAGTCCGTCATATCGCCCTCCGCCGACAAGCGTGTTCTGCGCCCCGAGCCGGTTCCCGGTGATCTCGAAAGCGGTCCGCATATAATAATCGAGCCCGCGGACGAGTCGAGGCGCGACTCTATATTCGACCTTACGCTCGTCGAGCATCTGTCGAAACTCGGCGAAGTGCGCGCGGCAGGGCTCGCAAAGCATGTCGGTGATCGCGGGAAGCTGATCCAGATAAGGCTGGCATGATTCGACCTTGCAATCGAGGACGCGCAAGGGGTTCGTTTCATACCGCTGCTTGCAACTCCCGCAGAGGTGCGGGAGAACCTCGCGAATCGCTTCCTTGAGCCTGATTATATAAGCAGGGCGGCAGTTCTCATCTCCGATCGAGTTGACGAGCAGGTCCGTATCGGTTATTCCAAGCTGCTTCAGATACCAATCGAGCATCTCTATCACCTCGGCTTCGATTGCCGGATTGTCGCTCTGCCCGAGCACTTCGGCCCCGATCTGCGAGAACTGGCGATAACGGCCCTTCTGCGGCCTCTCGCGCCGGAATTGCGGTCCGATATAGTAGAGCTTCTGAAGGCCCGGTTGATTGAACAACCCGTGCTCGATGTAGGCGCGGACAACCGAGGCCGTGGATTCCGGCCTGAGCGAGATCGATTCGCCGTCGCGGTCCTGGAAGGTATACATCTCCTTGTTGACGTCTGTTTCTGTCCCGACGCCCCGCTCGAAGACCTCGGTCCGCTCGATTATGGGGGTGCGTATCTCGCTGAAGCCGAAGCGGCGAAAAGCTTCGCGAGCCGCGCGCTCGATTGCGTGCCAGCGCTCGATCTGGGCGTCGATCTTGTCTGTGAATCGCGCCGGTAAAATGTCCTGTGTGCCGCGTACCTTGCTGATCATCTGTCTTACACTACCCGCTTCCCCGAAGGGAAGGGCGAGACGCCTCACTTGGTAATTTCAATTGATTAATCGAGGACTCGGGGGCCAGTTGCTGGAGGCGCAGTTGCTGAGGGCTCTAGCCCGAGCGCTACCTGTGCTTTTCGACGGCTTCCGCGAGGTAATTATTCTTGTATTCGATGTAATGCTTCCAGTGCATGTCTATTCGGGCAATCTCTTCTTCAGTGACTTCGCGGCGAACCCTTGCCGGTGAGCCCATGACGAGAGACCGGGGCGGGATGATCGTGCCCGGGGTGACGAGAGAGCCGGCGGCGATGAATGACATCTCGCCGATGATTACGTCGTCGAGTACTATCGAGCCGATTCCGACGAGCGATCTGTCTTTGACCGTGCAGCCGTGAAGGACGGCTCCGTGGCCGACCGTGACGCAATTACCGATCAGCGTCGGATACGAGCCGTTAGTCACATGGATGACCGTCCCGTCCTGGATGTTCGTGCTGTGCCCTATACGAATCTTGTTGACATCCCCGCGAATCACGCAGTTGAACCACACGCTGGAATGCTGGTCGATCTCCACATCGCCGATTATCTGAGCACTGGCCTCGATAAACGCGGTCGCGGCAATCGTGGGCTTCATACCCTGGTAGCTTCTGATCATAAAACCTTCTCGCGGTGATTCGCTCTCGCAAAGCCCTTGCCTGACCGGATGTCCTGTAAGCTCAAAGATTGTCTCATAGCCCCTTAGCAGTGAAACCCTCGGTGCAAGGAAAGAATTGACGTTACCACACAGCCCTCAAGGCTCGCAAGTTGACACCTTTCAGCCCGTGCCTTAGCATCTGAGAGATGCGCGGCATTAAGGCTAAAAGAATATCGGCGCGGGGCTTTGCCTTCGTCAGCGCCTTCGCATGCCAGATCGCTTTAATGCTCTTGACGGCCTGTTGCGGCGGCAAACCGTTCAACGTGAAGGCGCGGCCCGAACCACCCCCTGCCGTCGCCGGCGCGGTCACGGAATCGCAGGGCGTCTCAATTCAGGCGGAGGCCGTAACGGATGAAGATTACCTGTACGAGGTGTTCGATGCGAACCTGATTATGGCAGGGATTCTGCCGGTGAGACTGAAGATCGAGAACAGAAGCGGCGAGGCCTTGAACCTCAAGCGCGTGAAATTTGAGGTCGTCTCAAGCGGGCGGCCCCTCAAGCGCCTCGATGCAAGCGGTGCCTTTAAGCGACTGATCTCTTTTTACGGAATTTCAACCTACTCCAAAGAAGGGTATCGCGAGTCGAGAGGCGATTTGTCATCCTACGCGCTCCTCGTCGATGCTCCTCTCGCGCAGGGCGAGACCCGGCAGGGCCTCCTCTTCTTTCGAGTCCCGGACGATCAGATTAGGCAAAGCGGGCTAACCTTGCTGGTCAAGAAATTGAAGCCTGGACGTTCCGATGCGGAAACCCCGGTCGAGCTCAGACTGAACTGAGTTCGGTTCATCTTCCCTGGCGCTCCAATTTCAGGC
>DATLMR010000437.1:0-24453 GCA_035537555.1 Blastocatellia bacterium | reverse complement strand
TCGACCAATCCTCCGAACAAGATCGAAGTGCGATTCCAGGAAGGCAAGAAGACCCTCCTTCATAACATGAAGAATATGCGACCCTGACTTGCGCCCGAGCGCGGGATAAGGACTATATTCATCGAGCCCTTCGGGGGCGATATGTGAACAGGAATCCATCAACATATCGCCCCCGAAGGGCTCGATTGCCCTTACCGCTATCAAGCGTGCCTCAAGGCTATGGCCGGCCCCGCGTGGGGAGCACGCCCTTCGGCTACGTTCTCATACTTCCAGTCTGGAACTGCTCTTATAGAGGCGACCGGGCGGCTCGCTCAGCTCCGAAAAAAACGGGCGTTCTTCTCGATATAGCCGTGCCACTTTGCGGGCACGGCCTCCACAAAGAAGATGGCCGACACAGGGCAAACGGGCTCGCAGGCTCCGCAGTCAATACAGGTCACCGGGTCTATATACATCTGCTCCTCGTCGGGCCCGCCCTGTATGCAATCGACGGGACAAACATCGACGCAAGCGAGCTCCTTTGCGCCGATGCAGGGTTCAGTGATTACGAACGTCAAACCACTCGCTCCCGATGTTTCTACTTGAAATGATCGGCATTGATCTGAGTGAAATGCTTCCACTGTTCCGGAAGGTCATCCTCCGTGAAGATGGCCTGGACCGGGCAAGCGGGCTCGCACGCCCCACAATCTATACATTCGTCGGGATGGATGTAAAGAAGCTCGGATGATTCAAAATCGTCTTCGTCCTTTCGCGGGTGGATACAATCGACGGGGCAGACATCCACACAGGCGGTATCCTTTGTCCCGATGCAGGGCTCTGCAATTACGTATGTCATTTAACCTCAGCCTCCTTTTAGATTTTAACTCCGAAGGATGATTGCTACCTGATTATCCCTACAAAATTTCGCTGATTTGGTCTTAAGAGTCAATAGCAGAAAGCATCAAGCAATGAGGAAAAAGCAGGTTTTATTTCGCCCGGCTATTTTTCATCAGATGCCTTCGCGGGATCGTCGTCGTGCCCGGTCATCGCGTAAGTATCGAGCACGTCCGCGACCTCCTCAGGAGCCAGCAGGCTCTCTTCGGTGATAGTCTCTCTTATCGTCTTTCCTCGGGCGATGGCCCGCTTCGCGATCTCCGCCGCTTTAGCATAGCCGATTCTGGTATTCAACGCCGTCACGAGAGAGACGCTGTTCTCGACATACCACCGGCATCGTTCTTCGTTGGCGGTTATGTCGTCCACGCACCGCTCTCGAAGCACGTTGAGAGCATTGGTCAGGATCGTGAGAGACATCAGGAGGTCGAACGCGATCACGGGCATCATCACGTTAAGCTCCAGCTGCCCGGCCTGCGCCGCCGTGGCGATCGTGGCGTCGTTGCCGATCACCTGAAAACAGACCATGCCCGTCATCTCCGCCATGACGGGATTGACCTTCCCCGGCATTATAGACGAGCCGGGCTGGACCGGCGGTAGAGCGATCTCTCCCAACCCCGTATTAGGCCCCGAGCTCAGCAGTCTCAGGTCGTTGGCGATCCTGATAAGGTCGGTGGCGAGGGTCTTGAGCGCGCCTGATAGAAGGACGAAAGGAGACATGCTCTGCATGGACTCGAAGTAGTCGTTTGTCCGCCTGAGCGGCTCCCCGGTAATCCGGCTCAGTTCCTGCACGACGCCCTCGCGGTAACCGGGAACGGCATTGAGCCCCGTTCCGGCCGCGGTCCCTCCGAGCCCGAGCTCTCTCAGCTCGTCCGCCGCCTGGGCGATGCGCCCGGAGTTTTTTCGCATCGCGGTGGCATACGCGCCGAACTCCTGCCCTAGCCTGACAGGCACCGCGTCCTGAAGATGCGTGCGGCCCGACTTAACGATGTGATCGAACTCGGATGCTTTATCTTGAAAGGAGCCGGCCAGGCTGTCCAGGGACTCGAGCAGGGCCTTCACGAGATCGAGCGCGGCCAGGCGCATGGCTGTGGGGATCACGTCGTTGGTCGATTGCCCCATGTTGACGTGATCGTTCGGGTGGATCGATGAGTAATCGCCCTTCTTGCCTCCCAGCAGCTCCGCGCCGCGATTGGCCAGGACTTCGTTCGCGTTCATGTTGTGCGAGGTTCCGGCCCCGGCCTGAAACGGATCGACGACGAACTGTTCGCGGAGCTTACCCGAGAGGACCTCGTCGGCGGCGCTCTCGATTGCGCCGGCGATCTTCGGATCGAGAGCGCCCAGGGCCGAGTTTACGCGAGCGGCCGCCTTCTTGATCTGGACCGTCGCGGTCACAAACGAAGGGAAAGGCTTTAAGCCCGAAATTGGAAAGTTCTCGACGGCGCGGGCGGTCTGTATGCCGTAGTAGACATTATCCGGAAGCTCGCGCTCGCCGAGCGAATCTCGCTCAGTCCTTGTCTGGGTCGAAGGTGACATGAGGGATCATCTCCACGTCTTCCTTTAAAGTTATGCGTCCGGCAATCCTCTTCTTTACTTTTTCCTTCGGCACGAAAGTCAGGCGGCTTTCGACCAGATTCTCATTCGGCCTGTAGCCGAGCCCGTATTCAGGCAAGGTCTTGCGGTTCATGAGCTGGTCCATGTTCCACAGGGTCTCTTCGCGAGTGAAGGCGGAGATCTCCGTTTCGCGGCTCATGATTATGGCCTCTTCCGGGCAGGCATCGACGCAGAAGCCGCAGAAGACGCAGCGAAGCATGTCTATTTCGAACCGCCTGGCGACCTTCTCGATCAAGGGATCGGGATGCTCCCCCGCCTCGATGTAGATGCAGTCGGCGGGGCAGGCCGTCGCGCACATGTAACAGGCGACACAGCGAGGGCTTCCGTCCTCGCGGGCCGTCAGGATGTGCGTGCCCCGATACCTGTCCGAATATGCGCGCCTCTCCTCGGGATACCTGATCGTCGCATCGACCTTCCCGGTCAGGTTATCGACCATGCGGCCGAACGTGAGGCTCATCCCGACGAGCGGACCGAGCACTTCCTTGGCAAAAGTGGATTCCTTCTCCGCCCGGTCGGACACATTCACGATCTTAGGTGTTTTCTTCATATACCCTTCTTGACCCGCGCGCCCGGAGCGTGTGGCAACGAATCAGGCCGCGGAGTCGCCGCTTCTCTAAGGAGTCGGGAGAGCGCCGAACGACTTCGCCTGGCCGAGCGACACGTCCTTGTAGCCTGGCACCGTCTCGGACAGCTTGCCGAATACATCGTCAATAGACAGCCAGAGGGCGTTATCGCCGCTCGCGTACAGGAGGTTGGCGAAGACCTCCCATACCGGCTGAATGTCTCCGGCCGGCTGAATGGCTTTGCCCGCAAACTGGACGCGCCCCTGGTAATTCGTGTACGTGCCTTCCTCTTCCGACCACGCCGCTACGGGCAGGACGACGCTGGCATGCGATTGCCAGTCAGCCCTGTGCGCCGCCAGCACCACGGAATATTCGAGGCTCCGGACCAGCTCCGAGATTCGCGCTTCGGCTTCCTCATCTCCGGGGCGAGGCACGAGCGGCTTATAGTAGATCACGACGCCCGCCTTTATCCGGCCCGAGCGCGCGGCCTCGATTGCGCCGCCGATGCCTCCCAGCTCTTCGCTCGCGAGGCCCAGGTTCAAGGCGCCCATCGAGTTAGGATGTTTGTCCGTATAGCGTAATACGTCGTCTTCCGGTATAGCCACCTTCTTGTCTTCCGAGTCCGTCCTGAACTCGAACCGAGACGCGCCGAACCTTCCCGAAAGATAATGCTTGAACAGGTAGAGGGCCTCGTTGGTCGCCGACGGCGAGGCAAATCCCAGTATCGACCCCGAGCCGTCTCTTTCCGAAACCTCTTTCAACGTCGCGTTGATCGAGCGCACGGCGTCTTCCCAGGTAACGG
Organism: Blastocatellia bacterium; assembly: GCA_035537555.1. GTDB lineage: Bacteria > Acidobacteriota > Blastocatellia > UBA7656 > UBA7656 > DATLMR01. The sequence goes on along the minus strand of DATLMR010000437.1, from coordinate 20,607 downwards.
GCGCTTGCATTCCGTCGCGCCCTTTTATAAGAGGGCGAACGACCCTTTCGCCTCCCATAAGCTCGTGAAAGCTCATGCGGCCCTCGTCGCAGAGCCAGCTTCGATTGACCTCGACGTTGCGGCGCGGGAGCAGGCGGAAGATGGTGCCGTCCCTGTGGTCGATCCGCATGCTGCATCCGGTCGCGCAGCCTCCGCAGACGGAATCGGTGCTGTGCAGGAACCAGACTCTGCACTTGAAGCGGAAGTCACGCGACGTGAGCGCGCCGACCGGGCAGATGTCGACGACGTTGCCCGAGTAAGGGTTTTCAAGCGGCTGGTCTTCGAACGTGCCGATCGCCACGTGATCTCCGCGCCCGAAAAACTGCATGTCGCCGGTCTTGGTCACGTGATCGAAGAACCGGATGCAGCGCGAGCAGAGCACGCAGCGCTCCTGGTCCAGAACCACCATCGGCCCCAGATCGATTACCTTTCGCTTCCGGACTTTCATGCTCAGAGGGATCTCGCTTGTGTGGAGCCCGTAAACCATGTAGTAGTCCTGCAAACGGCACTCGCCCGCCTGGTCGCACACGGGGCAATCGACCGGGTGGTTGATCAGGAGGAATTCGAGGACGCCCCGCACGGCGGTCTTCACGCGGTCGTTATCGGTGCGGACGACCATCCCTTCGCTTACGACCGTGGTACATGACGGCGTGAGCTTCGGCATCTTCTCGACATCCACCAGGCACATGCGGCAATTGCCGTCAACCGGCAGGTCGGGGTGGTAGCAATAATGCGGCACGTCGATGCCCGCGTCCTGGGCCGCCTGTATGATCGTCTTTCCCTCTGCTACGTCGAATTCTTGTCCGTTGATTGTAACTTTTGGCATTGCCTGATTTTCCATTGAGCGGGGCGAAGAGGCTCTCGGCCGCTAAGCGCCCCGGCCGGTTATCCCTCACAAAGCGCTTCGAACTCGCTTCGGAATTTTGTGACAAAGCTCCGGATCGGCATCACGTCCGCGTCGGCGAGCGGGCATATCGTTTTGCCTTCCATCATGTCCGCGATCTTGAGCAGCAGGTCTATGTCGGCCTTTCTTCCCTTCCCCGCGACGAGGTTCCGCAGGATCTTGGCCGCCCACCCGGTGCCTTCCCGGCAGGGAGTGCATTGACCGCAGGATTCGTGCGCGTAGAAGTCGGCGATTACGGAGAGCACTTCCGGCATTTTGGCCGAATCGTCGAGCACGATCATGCCGCCCGAGCCGAGCATCGATCCCGCCTTCAGGAGCGACTCGTAATCGAGGCCCACGCCTTCGCACTCGGCGGCGGTCAGCACGGGCACGGACGAGCCTCCCGGTATGACGGCTTTCAGCTTCCGGCCGTTCGGCACTCCCCCCGCTTCGTTGTTTATGAAATCGAGCAGAGGGTATCCCAGCACGATTTCGTAAACGCCGGGCTTGCTCACGTGCCCCGAGACCGAAAAGAGCTTCGTGCCTTTGCTCTTCTCCGTCCCGAGCGCCGCGTGCGCCGCCGCGCCGTTGTTGATGATCCACGGGAGGGCCGTCAGAGTCTCGACGTTGTTGACGACCGTGGGAGACGCGAGGAAGCCGTGGGTCGCGGGGAAAGGCGGCTTGATGCGCGGGTACCCGCGATACCCTTCGAGCGATTCGATGAGCGAGGTCTCTTCGCCGCAGATGTATGCGCCCTGTCCGAGGTGCACGAAGAGGTCGAGCCCGAAGTCGTGCCCCATCACCGAGGGGCCGAGTATGCCCGCCGCGTAGGCTTCGTCGAGCGCCTTTTGCACCGTGTTCGCGACGAACTCGTATTCGCCCCGGATGTAGATGTAAGAGAGATGGCAATCGAGCGCATAGCACGCGATCGCCATGCCTTCGATGAGAAGGTGCGGGTCGCGCTCCATCAATATCCGGTCCTTGAAAGTGCCGGGCTCGCTTTCGTCGGCGTTGCAGAGGAGGAAGGTGGGCTTGCCGGTGTTGCGCGGGACGAACCCCCACTTCATCCCGGTGGGGAATCCCGCCCCGCCCCGGCCTCGCAGCCCGCTCGTCTTCACCTCTTCGATGATGGCGGTCTGCTCCATCTTCATCGCCTTCTCGAGCGCCTTGTAGCCGCCGCCCGCGCGATAGGTCTCAAGGGTCGCCTGTCCGGGCTTGTCGATGTTCACCAGATGTATTTTAGTCATGCGACAGTTTCTCTAGGATCTCCCCGATCCTCGCCGGAGTTAGGTTCTCGTAGTACCGGTCTCCGACCTGCATGGCCGGAGCGGTTCCGCAGGAGCCGAGGCACTCGGTCAATTGGAGGCTGAATCTGCCGTCGGGGGTCGTGTCCCCGACATCGATCTTCAGCCTGCTCTTGATCTCATCGACGCACGCGTAAGCGCCCATAAGCCAGCAGCTCACGTTGCGGCAGACCTCCATGTGATACTTGCCCACGGGCTTCTTGTGAAGCAGGGTATAGAAGGTGGCCACGCTCATCACGTCCGACGGCGGGTATTCCATGAGCGCGCCGACGTACTCCGCGACCTCGTCCGAGATCCAGCCGAATTCTCGTTGCGCGAGGGCGAGGACCGGGATCAGAGCGGCCCGCTTCTGGGGATAATGGCTGATTATCGAGTCGTAGCGGCGCTTCGCCTCTTCACTGAATTCGATCATCGATCAAGCTCTCCTGCTACTATATTCAGGCTGCCAAGCGCCGCGATCGCGTCCCCGACCAGCGAGCCCTCGATCATCTTCGGATAGGCCGAAAAGATCGGGAAGCACGGGCCGCGCGCGTGGCACCGCCAGGGCCGCATCGAGCCGTCCGAGACGATATAAAACCCGAGCTCGCCGTTCCCGGCTTCCGTATAGCCGTAGACTTCACCCGGAGGCGGTTGAATCCCGTGCATTACCAGCTTGAAGTGGTTCATCAGGTCTTCGATGTTGGTATAGACGCCCTGCTTCGGCGGTAGAGTGATCCTTCGATCATCGACCTGATACGGCCCTTCCGGAAGATTTTCGAGGGCCTGGTGGATGATGCGAAGGCTCTGCCTCATCTCTTCCATCCGGACGAGGTAGCGGTCGTACGTGTCGCCCGAGTTCCCGACCGGGACTTCGAAGTCGAAATCCTCGTAGCTCGAATAAGGATGCACCTGGCGAATGTCATAGGGGACGCCCGCGGCGCGCAGGCACGGCCCCGTGAACCCCCAGTCGATCGCGTCTTTCCCGCTGATCGCGGTGACTCCCCTGGTGCGGTTCTTGAAAATCCTGTTGTTCGTGTTCAGCTTATGGATGTCGTCGATATACTTCGGCAGGCGCTTTAGCACCTCGCGGCAGCGCGGCACGAAATCCTTCGGCAGCTCGGCCGACAGACCTCCGACACGCACGTAGCTGACCATCATGCGCACGCCGGCCGTCATCTCAAGCAGGTCGTAAATCTCCTCGCGCGGCTCGAACGAGTACCAGAAATTCGTGATCGCGCCGAGATCGACGAGGTTCGTGCCTATGCAGACCATGTGGTCCATGATGCGCGAGAGCTCGCCCAGGATGACCCTTATGTACTGGACCCGCTTGGGAACCTCGATTCCGAGGAGCTTCTCTACCGCGTGGGCGTAGCCGACGTTGTTCAGAAACGAAGACATGTAGTTCAGGCGGTCGGTGTAAGGTATGACCTGGTTCCACTGGTGCGTCTCCGACATCTTCTCGAAGCAGCGGTGGAGGTAGCCGATCTCGGCATCGGAGTCCGTGATCTTCTCGCCGTCCAGACGAGCCACGATCCTGAGCGTTCCGTGCGTTGCCGGGTGCGACGGGCCGATATTAATGATCGAAGGCTCGCCGCTGATCCGGTCATGCTTTTCGTCTTCCCGCCATTCGGTCTCATACTCGATAGGAAGGTTGTAGTCGCGCGAGAGCGGCGTGCGGCCCCCCGGGTCGTGGTCCTTCCTCAGCGCGTGGCCCTGGAACTCCTCGTGGCAGAGTATGCGGCGCAGGTCCGGGTGGTTCTTGAAACCGATGCCGAACATGTCCCAGGTCTCTCGCTCCCACCAGTTGGCCGTCCTCCAGACCGACGACACGGAATCGACTTCCGGAGCCGATTCCGGGACCGGAACCTTCAACCGCACGCGGTGCCCGTGGTCGACCGAATAGAGGTGATAAACGACGTTGAAGCGGTCGTCGGCCTCCTTCTCCGGGTAACCCATGTAGTCGAGTCCGGTGATGCTGCTCAACATGTCGAATTTAGTCGCCGGGTCTTCCTTGAGCGAGCGGCAGACCTCCGTTAAGCGGTCCGGGCGGATCGTGACCGACAGGTCCCCGCGAAAATCGTTCACGTCGAGCACCTGATCCGAAAACCTGTTGCGAATAGCCGCGACCACGGGGTTCTGCGGGGTGGCGGGCTCGCGGGTGATATGGACGAGGCGTATGGCCTCCCGGGCCTGCTGCGGCGCGAGCAGCAAAGGCTTGGGCGCGCTCTCGGTGATCTCTTTCTTCATCCGTTCGCGAAGCTCGTTGCGCGCGTCGGCGTCGATCTCTCGCTCTTTTTCGATCATCCCCTGAATCATCAGGACCGCCTGGATCACGGCTTCGGGGGTGGGAGGGCAGCCGGGAATATAGACGTCGACCGGAATGATCTCGTCGATGCCCTGCATCACGTGGTACGCGCGATAGAAGCCTCCGGACGTGGCGCACGCGCCCATCGAGATCACCCACTTCGGCTCCGGCATCTGATCGTAGATCTTTCTCAGCACGGGTCCCATCTTATCCGTGATGGTTCCCATAACCATCATCAGGTCCGATTGCCGGGGCGAGAAGCGCACCACTTCGGCTCCTAACCTGGCAAGGTCGTAGTGCGCGGAGACCACGGACATAAACTCGATGGCGCAACAGGCCGTGCCGAACGGCATGGGCCAGAGGGAGTTCTTTCTCGCCCAGTTGGCCACGTCGCTCAGCTTCGTGGTGAAGATATTTTCGCCCATTGTGGACTCGGTACTCATCTGTAATCCTCTTTCTACACTCAAGGAGACGAAAGCCGGGGAATAGCTTTCCGAAAACCGTCAGCAAGACATCGACAATAAAAGCTTATCCTCCGGCACACACGCAGTCAAATTGCTCATTCCTTGTGATGTTCCGCCGGTTGAAGGAAACGATTCTCATGAGTCTACATCGCAGATGTGATCCCTCCACGGGAGGTCAAGCAAGTAAATTTTAATCTACAGAGTCTCAAGCTGACTTGTCAACAAACCTGCTCGCCGCGTGACTACCGGGCGGGAAGAAAATGGGGTCTCGACCCGAAAAACGTCCGTCATTTAAGACAAATCACGCGCCCGCGACCGTTACGGCGACGCTCCGCGAGCGCGGCCCGTTGCATTCGACTAACAGGACGCGCTGCCAGGTTCCGAGCAGAAGCCTCCCGTCGCGCACCGGCAGGGTCAGGCTCGCGCCCACGATGGAAGAGATCATATGGTCCGGCGCGTGCGACGGGTCGTGCCCGTGGCGGAAGTTAACGTGCGGTATCATTCGCTCAAGAGTCTCCATCAAGTCCTCGTCCGTGCCTTCGATCGCCTCGCCCGTGGTAAGGGCCGCGGTCGTATGCAGGACGAAGATGTTACACAGGCCGTCCTCTATACCTGCCTGCGCCAGAAACATCTCGATCTGGCCGGTGATGTCGAGGACCTGTTTATCGCGCTGCGTGCGGACGGTGATCTGAGTGGAAGGCATAATAAGTCGCTCCGGCTTCTCCTCGCCCCTAAGCTTTACGCGAATCGAATCACTTTAATCCAGGTAATCGTCTACCAGGATACCCGCCTTCAAGGTCTTGTGCACCGGGCAGCGGCTCGCGATTTCAAGCAGCCGCGCCCTGTCCCTTTCGGAGAGAGGGCCTTCGAACGAGATGAATCTCTCTATCCGCTCAAGCCTGGTCCCCTTCTCTCCGCAACTGAGGCAATCCTTCGCGTGCTCGCGCCCGTGGCGCAAGGAGATTTCGACCTTCTCCAGGGGAATGCCCTCGCGCTTCGCGTAAATCTGTAGAGTCATCGCCGTGCAGGCTCCGAGCGCCGCGAGCAGCAATGAGTAAGGGTCCGGGCCGGAATCGCCTCCGCCCGCGCTGACCGGCTCATCAGCCATAAAGGCGTGCTTGCCAGCGGTTACCTCGTGCTTCAGAAACCCCTTCGAAGAGATTATGACCTCGGCCATCTTTTCTCCTTCATCAGAGCCTCGGGCGACTCCGACCTCTAATCGCCATCGCGCGGGCCGCGTTTGATCGGCTTGAGGTACTTGCGCCCCCGCAGGCCTTCGGGCAGGCATTCCATATCCTCGGCGCGGCCCGACTCATAATTATGGGCGTACTTGTAATCCTTACCGTAGCCGAACTGCTTCATCAATGAGGTGGCGGCGTTGCGCAGGTGAAGGGGCACCGGCTGTCGCTCCGTCTCGAGCGCGTCCCTCTGCGCGGCGAGGTAGGATTCTATGACCGAGTTCGACTTCGGAGCCAGCGACAGGTAGATCGTAGCCTGCGTCAGGGCCAGCTTCGCTTCCGGCAACCCCACGAAATGAGTCGCCTGCATCGCGGCGACGGCCTGAACCAGGGCCGCCGGGTCGGCAAGGCCTATGTCCTCCGACGCGTGAATGACCAGACGGCGCGCGACAAACATGGGATCTTCTCCCGACTCGAGCATGCGCGCCAGCCAGTAGAGCGCGGCATCTGCATCGGAGTTCCGGATAGACTTTATGAAGGCTGAGATCAGGTTGAAGTGTTCTTCACCGGCCTTGTCGTACCTCAGGGCGGCACGCTGCATCGCTTCACGCAGCACGTCCTCGGTGATCGCACGCGCGCCTTTCCCGCCGTCTTCCGAGGCTTCTTTCTCCTGAGGCCCCGCGATGGAGATCGCCAGCTCCAGGGTGCTCAAGGCGACTCTCGCATCACCCGACGCGTACGCCGCGATAGCGCCCAGGATCTCGTCGCTCGCGTCAATCCGGTCCACCGGGAGGGCTTCGCGCTCCATTTCGATCGCGCGCCGCATTATCCGGACCAGATCATCCGCCGCGAGCGGCTCGAGCACGAAGACCCTCGATCTGGACAGGAGCGCCGAGTTCACTTCAAAAGAGGGGTTCTCCGTGGTCGCCCCGATCAAAACGATCGTCCCGTTCTCCACGTACGGGAGGAACGCGTCCTGCTGCGCCTTGTTGAAGCGGTGAATCTCGTCTATGAAGACCACGGTCCGGCGGCCCGTCTGGAGGCGGTAGGCCTCGGCTTCGGACATCACTTCGCGGACTTCTCGTATCCCCGAGATCACGGCGCTGAACTGAATGAACCGCGCCGCGGTGGTATCGGCGATTATTCGCGCGAGCGTCGTCTTCCCGGTGCCGGGCGGTCCCCACAGGATGATCGAGTGGAGCCTGTCTTCTTCGATCATCCGTCTGAGGGCGCGCCCCTTCCCGATGAGCTTCTCCTGCCCCATGAACTCATCAAGAGAATGAGGGCGCATGCGCTCGGCAAGGGGGCGCACGGAAGAGCCCTCTTCGCCCGTAGCAACCATTTCCTCCTCGGGCTCTTCAAACAGACTGGTCGCGTAATCGCGCCTGGCTTTTGCAGTGGCCTTCTTGAGTTTAGGCATAATTCTGCTCCCGGCTTAAATAGTAAAGGTTCACACGAAGAGCATGCAATGAGGCTGGTCGAGGCGGGCCATCCGGCGGGCGGGAATGTTTCGTATGAACAGGTGCCCGGTTTCAACGAACCAGATCTCCGCGCGCTTCGTAGTGATGGATTGTATATGAGACCACTCGCACTTCCGCTTTATTCAGAGGAGCTTACGGGCGCGCCCGGTATGACGGATTCGTTGACAATATTGAAGCCCGTTTGTTACCCTTTTCCTTTGCTTTTAGACCGCTGGCGACCTCTATGTGCAGGAAGGGTTTTTGGAGCGAATTTATCGTGAGAAAGTATCGAATCCTCGCCTCTCTATTAATAATCGTGAGCCTGCTCGGGTCGGCCTGTGTTAAAAAGGTGACCATCCCGGAGGCCCTTCCGGTCTTTCCCGCACTCTCGACCGACGATCTGGTCAAGCGCGTCAACTCCATGGTCGATGTCGAGACCTTTTCGGGGCAGACGGTCTTTCATGTTCGCAACTATTTCACCGGGTCGGCCCGCAAAGCGGCGGAATATCCCGAGGCGGATGGGCTGATTCGCCTCAAGCGCCCCAGCAGCATCAGGATGCAGATCAAGCTGCCGGTGGTCGGGTCGAAGGTGGCCGACATGGTAAGCGACGGCGAGCGGTTCCGCATCGCGATATACCTGCCGAGCGATAAGAGGCGCTTCATCAAAGGCAGCAACCTCCAGTCCCTTGACCAGATGGACGCATCCGAGCTCCAGGACACCAAAGACCCTCGCTTGAAAGAGGCGGGAGGGCTGGTCAACATCCGGCCCCAGCATTTTATCGACGCCTTCTTCATCAAGCCATTGACCGTCGCGGACGGCGTCAACATCTTCCGCGAGGAGTCCAGGGAGGTAGAGCCGGACACGCGGGTAGGCAAGGCGGGTCGCAAGGTCGAGAAGATCTATTACATTCTTTATGTGGTCGAACGCAACGGGAGCGGCTACGGAGTGTTGCGCCGAAAATTCTGGTTCGACCGCACCCAGCCGGGCACTCCCCTCGTCAGGCAGCAGACTTTCGAGACCAGCAACGGAAAGATTGCGAGCGATATAGTCTACTCCGACTGGTTCACGGCCCCGGAGGCGAACCGCTCGTGGCCGAGGCGAACCGAGATAGACAGGCGCGGCGACGGGTATAAATTCTCCCTCAGTCTCGAAAAAGACTCGGTCGAGTTCAATAGCGAGCTGCCCGTCACGACCTTCGTGCTCGAAAACACCGAGAACCTGGAGGAGATAAACCTGGACGTTCAGCGGAAGGCCACGTCCGCGCAGGACAACGCACCCAAGAAGAAGTAGCACCCCCCTAAGATAGAAGATGGATAATCTCATAGCGGCAAATGTAAAGCAGCGCCCGCTTCGCACAGCAATCAGCGTAATAGGGGTATCGCTCGGAGTGATACTGGTAGTCCTCACGGTAGGGCTCGCGCGCGGCATGCAGCGCGATTCCCTGGATCGGCAGAGCAACGTCGATGCCGAGTTGAGGATGGCCCCTCCCGGCACTCAGCCGCTGGCTTCCAACCCCTTGATGTTTCGCGCCGGCTACGCAAGGGCGATCATGGAGGGCGTTCAGCCCACGGATGAAGACCCCGACCTCGAACCGAAGCCGCCCATTCCGGGGGCCGCGGCCGCATCCCCCGTCGGCGAAATGATCCAGTCGAGCGCGGGCGGAATAGGCTTCGAGATGGTAGACGGAATCGATTTTGAGAGCTTCGTGAAGACCACGCAGCTTCGCATCGTCGAAGGCCGCGCCCTCGGTGACGGGCGCTCCCCGGGCTCGGACTACGAGGCGATAATCGACAGGTTTTACGCCGAAAACAATAAGAGCTCAGACGGCCGGCCCGTCAAGACCGGCAGCAAGATCACCGTCCTCGGCAACGAGTTCACCGTCGTCGGGATTTACGAGCCCCCGATTCTTGGCCGGGTCAAGATCCCCCTTTACACGATGCAGCAGCTATTCGGGGGCGCGGACAATTGCACGTTCGTGATGGTAAAGACCGAGCGCCCCGAGCTGGCGGAGGAAGTAAAAGAGTCGATCGAGCGGTATTATCCCGGCAATCGGCTGATCTTCACGCGCGACCTTCCGGCGCTCTATTCGCAGGGCATCAACGCGGTCGAGATATTCCTGAATGTGGTCATCGGCCTCGCCATGATCATCAGCACGCTAGTGATATTGCTGGCCATGTATACTACAATCATCGAGCGTACGCGGGAGATCGGGATTCTGAAGAGCCTTGGCGCGTCGAAGCGATTCATCGTCATCTCCATAGAGAAGGAGGCCGCCTTGATCAGCCTGATGGGCGTCCTGTTCGGGTTCCTGGTGTCGGTTATCGGAAAGTACGGGATCGAGGCGTCAACGAGGCTAAAGATCGATCTGGACCTGCGATGGCTGCTGCTCGCCACGAGCATCGCCCTGGCAGGGGGGCTGATCGGCGCGCTCTATCCCGCCCTCAGAGCGGCCAACCTGGACCCGGTGGAAGCGATCAGTTATGAGTGAGAAATCGGCAAGCTCTATTGTGAAACCAATTCTTGAAATAAGAGATCTGAAGATGATCTATCACGTCGGCAAGGTCGACGTGCCCGCGCTCCGAGGCGTCAATATAACGGTGAACGAAGGCGAATACGTGGCGATTATGGGGCCTTCGGGGTGCGGGAAATCGACCTTCCTGCATATAGTCGGGGGCATGTTGCAACCTACGTCCGGCAGGGTGATAATCGATGGCGAAGACCTGACTCGGATGAGCGACGGCGAGCGGACCGACCTCAGAAGGCGCAAGATCGGCTTCGTCTTTCAGAGGTTCAACCTCTTTCCCACACTCACGGCCGAGGGCAACTTGAAGCTCGCGGAACGAATCTATTCTAACGGCGCGAACGGCGGGAACTCGGACAGGCGGCGGGAGGTGCTCAGGCTGCTTCAGCTCGAAAGCAAGATGGGCCACAAGCCTCTCGAGCTGTCCGGAGGAGAGCAGCAGAGGGTTGCGATAGCCCGGGCCATAGTAAATCGTCCCGCCATTCTGCTCGCCGATGAGCCGACCGGGAACCTCGACAGCGAGAACTCACAGATCGTCCTCGATATGCTGCGAAACCTGAATAACGAATTTCGGCAGACGATCATTATGATCACTCATAATCCGGAAGCCGCCAAACTGGCCGACCGAATAATCGAGATGCGAGACGGTCACGTGGTCAGTTCGGGCGCTTCCCTTTAGGAGATCGAGACGTGGGCATTCTGTTATCGACCCTTAAGAAGATCCTCTTCTGGTCGTATGAAAGAGGGAGCTGGCAATACGACATCATGTGCGTGTTGATACTCGCTTTCATATTTTTCGGCCCGAACAGCATCTTTCACAATCACCGGTCCATTATGGCCGACGCGTCGAGGGCCGATGCCGTCTTCATCTCTCGCGACGAGGTCGGGCAGATCGACCCGGCCAGGCTCGAAGAAGAGATGACGCGCCACCTTTCGGGGAAATTCGGGCACGGCGTAAGGGTCGCCCGTGTCAAACCCGTGTGGGACGCTTCCGGAAATCTCGAAGGGTACGTCGCCTGGGAAGAGTAACGCAATTCAGGCAGCCGGGCCGAACGACCGCGTGTTAGACTTGCCGGCTGCCGAAACATGATGAATACGGAGTAGAAGGATGAAGCGTTTTAGTCTTTTGATTCTAGCAGCAGCAATATTGATCTCGCAGGTCTCCACGACAAGGGCAAACGGGGACCTCGACCAGATTCTCGCCAATATGCAGAAGAGCGCGCAGGGCATAAGAACCATCTACGCCGAGATGACGCAGGAGAAGCGCAGCAAGGCGCTCGGCGGCAAAGAGATTTATAAAGGTGAGATCTTCTTGAAGCACTCGGGGCCGGGCACGGATAAAGTGCGGATAAATTATTCGAGCCCCAGCAACCAGTCCGTCAGCGTCGTCGGCGACGAAATCATTCTTTACCAGCCCAGGATCAAGCAGGCCATCATCACGTCGCGCAAGACGCAGGCCGCGAAGAACCAGGAATTCAGCTTCGTCGCCACGCCTTACAACTCGGTTCCGCAATTGAAGAGCCGCTATAACATCGTATACAAGGGGCAGGAACAGGTCGGAGACGCCTCCGCCGCCGTGCTCGAGCTCACGCCGAAATCGGCGTCGGCAGCGCAGAAGCTGACGATGTGGGTCGATCAATCGAGCTGGTTTCCCATCAAGTATCAGGTCATCGATAAGTCGGGCGACATCTCGACGTTCACGCTCAGGGGCCTGGTAAAAAACTCCGCCATCGGTGACGGCGTGTTCAAGATCAAGTGGCCGGGCGACACGAAAATCATCAGGCAGTAGCTCACCCGGATCACCAATACTCACCGCCCCACGGAGGCCCCTGGAATTCCAGGGGCCTCCGCGTCTTATCAGCCCGCATAGAGCAGCAGGTAGAGCATAAAAGCCAGGAAGCCGGTCGCGATCCAGAAGGCGGCTTCATAGATCACGAAGCGGCCTTTCGAGTGATCAGGGCTCTTCTTCCTGATCCGGCTGTTTCTCACGCTGAGCGCCGAGTGGGCCAGCACCACGCCGAGCGCGAGCGCGCCGATGGAGAGCACGCGGAGCGGCCAGAGGAAGAAGACCCACTGCATCTCGATCAGGCCCAGGAGCGGAAGCGCGATTCCGAAACAGGTCGCGGCTCCCATGATGAGTCCGGCGTAGTCCTCATCCCCCACCGGTATGTTCAGAGTCCCCGCCCTTGACGCGGCCTCGGGATCGAACGCCATCGACGAGCCGTAAGAGGCGCGAGGCGGAGGCTCCCTCTCGGAATCGTAAGCCTCGCGGGTGGGTGCGTCGCTCAAGACATCGTGCGCCTCGTTGAGCGACTTCATCTCTTCTTCGCTCCCGCCTCCATCCGGGTGCTTTTTCCGCGCCTCGTTGCGAAACGCCTTATCTATCTCCTCTTTCGTCGCGTCCGAGTCGATGCCGAGCACCTCGTAATAGTCTTTGTTCGAGTCGTATTTGTTCATACCCAAGTTCGGCGATAATAATCCTCTTTCGGGGGCCGTGTCCAATAGGCGGAGACGGAATCCGGCGCCCGCGTATGGCGCGCCCGCTCGTGCTGCCGAGGCCCCGCAAATCATGCTATATTTTGCACTATGTCAGCGATACCGAAAGACGCGGCGGCAATTATACTTCTTAAAGATCCTTCAGACCCGAAAGTTTTCTGGGTGAAGAGGAACCCGAAATTGATGTTTATGGGCGGCTTTCACGCCTTTCCCGGCGGGCAGCTCGATAAAGACGACCTGGCGATCAAAGTAGAAAATTGCGACGGCGATGATGAAGCCGCGATGCGCGCGTGCGCCGTTCGCGAGTTCTTCGAAGAGGCCGGAGTCCTCCTGGCGCGCGGCCCGAGCCCTCTCGCGCAAGAAGAGCTTGCCGGGATGAGGCGGGCGCTATCGGAAAAGAAAAAGAGCTTCAGGCAGATTCTCGAAGAGAACGGCCTCGAGATCGACGGATCGGCCCTGCCGGGCGCGGGCCGCTGGGTGACGCCCCCGTTTGCGCCGAGGCGGTTCGACACGTGGTTCTTCCTGGGCTGGCTCCCGGAAGGACAGGAAGCCACCGTTGAATTGGGCGAGCTTGAGTCGGGCGAGTGGATTCGCCCCTCGGACGCCCTGGCCCGCTGGCAGAGGGGCGAGATCATCATGGCCCCTCCCACCCTCTTCATCATTATGACTCTTGCCGAAAATGCGGGGCGGCTCGAATCGCTCCCGTCCGCGCTCACGTCGATTCCGGAGGCCAGCCGGGGCATGGTTCGACGTATCGAATTCCGTCCCGGCATATTCCTCTTCCCCGTCAGGACGCCGACGCTGCCGCCGGCCACGCACACGAACTGCTACATAATCGGAGGCAGAGAGCTCGTCGTCATCGATCCGGCTTCCCCTTATGACGAAGAGCGAAAGGAGCTCGACAACTTCATCGATTCGCTCCTGGCCGAAGGGCGCAAGGTCCGGGAGATCCTGCTCACCCATCATCACCCCGATCACGTCGGCGGAGTCGAGCACCTCCGCAATCGGCTCCGGGTCCCGGTCGCGGCCCACAGGCTCACCGCCGACCGCCTTTCGAGCTCGATCAAGGTCGACAGGCTCGTCGAAGACGACGAACTGATCGAGCTTGAGGGCGACCCGGGCTGGAGACTTCGCGCGCTCCACACGCCGGGGCACACGCGCGGCCACCTCTGCTTTTATGAAGAGATCACGGGCGCGGTGATAACGGGAGACCTCGTGGTCGGCGTAGGGACCGTGGTCATCGACCCGCCCGAAGGCAATATGAAGCAGTATTTCGATTCCCTCCGCAGGCTGCTCGAATTGCCGAAACTCTCCTCGCTTTTCGGAGCGCACGGCCCGGCCATCGGCTCCGCTCGAAACAAGCTGGAAGAGTACATCGAACACAGAACCCTGCGCGAAAACAAGATTCTCGAAGCGATCAGGGCTGGCGCAGAGACTCCCACGGAGATCGTCGAAGCCGCTTACACGGACGTATCCCCGGCGCTCTACGGCCTAGCCGAGAGGTCCACCCTCGCGCATCTGGAGAAGCTCGAAGAAGAAGCGCGGGTGAGCAATTCCAGGGGCCGATTCGCCGCGGTCTGATCAGGCGGCGAATCGGCCCTGAACGGTCAACAAAGAAGCGACCGACCCCGAGCCCGGTCGCCCTTGCCTCGAAACCTGGACGGACTTGGACCGAATCCTGATACCGGAAAATACGCTCGTCGTCCTGTGCGGCCCCGCCGGTTGCGGCAAATCCTCATTCGCCGCGAGGTTTTTCCTGCCGACTCAGATCGTGTCATCGGACGATTGCCGGGCGCGCGTATCCGATGACCCGAAAAATCAGGCCGTGTCGCATCACGCCTTCGACCTTATGTTCTTCATCATCAGAAAACGCTTGCTGTTGAAGAGACTGACCGTCGCGGATGCAACCAACCTTGACAGCGCCGACCGCAGAGAGCTGAAAAAGACCGCCCGATGGTTCGGATTCAAAGCGGCTGCCTTCGTCTTCGATCTGCCCCTTGAAACCTGCCTTGACCGTAACGCCGGGAGAGAGAGGGTCGTCCCCGAAGAGGCCATAAAGATGCAATTCGAAAAGCTTGAGTCGACGCGCAAATCGATCAGGCAGGAAGGATTCAATTACGTCTTCGTATTGGACCAGGAATCGCAGGACGAAGTGATCGTGGAGATCGGGCCTTCCAGGTACTAGAGCGCTCTGGTGCGGGCATGAGGAAGATCGGCGGTCCCGCTTGATTGCCGTCTGAGCGCGGTCAGGAGACGATCTTCAATCTCTTCAGGAATCTCAAATCGTCCGACGTAAACTTCTGCTCGTCATTGTCGGTTTCAGCCTCAGTCTTTTGCTGCATGTTTTCAACCGCGATATTGGCCTGGAGCAGCAGGTAGACTTCGTAACCCGACTCGCGAATCGATTGCATGATGCCTTCGATGCGCTGAGAGCCGGTCACGGTCTCGTCGATCGCTTCGCCAAGCTCCTGTAGCAAGCCCTTCACCTTTTCATTCACCTGCGCAACCTCTACTCGCTGATTTATTCGCCTCATTGATGCTATGTGATTGAGCCTCGCGATGTCAATCGAAGCCTCCGGGAGCTATCGACTCGAGGGTGGGATCAGGAGGAGAAGCGGCCGCCGCGCCGGTTCTTGAGTATCTCGCGGTAATCATCGCCTTCGATGGGAATGAGCCTGCACATTTCGTGAAGCCTGGAGCGGAGGCGGACGCCGACTCTGTCGGTCAGCGTCTCGTTATACGCGGAGCCTATCGGTATGTCCTGATAATTCGAGGTGAAGATCGTAACCTTCCGCTCGTTATATCGCTTGTTGATTATGTGAGTCATCGTCTCCTGGACCCACTCGGTCGGCTTGCTCGCGCCCAGCTCGTCGAGGGCCAGGACCTCGGCTTCGAAGATCGGAGCGAGGATCTTCAGCTCCGAGGTGTGAGTGTTCGGGTTATAGCTGTCCTGGATCTCCTTGAGCAGGTCCCGGAAGTCGTAGAACATGCCGGGAATTCCCTTCTTGATCAACTCTTTCAGGGCGGAGACCGCGAGGTGCGTCTTTCCGACTCCGCAGGTGCCGAGGTAGAGCAGGCCCACATCGACGAGCGGGTATTCCTCGACAAACCTCTTCGTAGTCATCAGCGCGCGGTGAAGCGACGGGCAAAGGCTCTCGAAATTATCGAAGTCGCAATGCATGAACCGATGGGGGATCCTGGAGTGCGCAAGCAGCAGGTCCGTGCGGACAGCCTTCTTACACTGGCAAGGTCGTACGCCCTTGCTCTCAACAAACTCCCATCCCGTGCCTCCGCAATACTGGCAAGGCGCAAGATTGATATTTGCCGGCTCTGCTAGCATGTAGTGATTCCCTGAACTGGGCTGTTTCCTGCTGAGAGTTGATCCCGTGTTGCCAATCGCCGCCGATTATAAGAAAGCTCCATGGAAAATGCAATCATAAATCGGCTTTCGGTTAACCAATATTCCTATTTCACAACTTATTGTTCTTCGACCTTCCGGCAAAACCATTTATCCTGCCCGAATCACCGGGAAAGCCGCTTGAGAGACCTCTTGAGCACCGCCTCGATACTGGCGTCGCCGTCTTCTTTAACGGCCGCGGCGACGGCTCGCTCGGCGACCGCCTTCGGGTATCCAAGCTGCATCAATGCCGCGATCGTATCCTCGCGGATGTCTTCGGCCGCGGTCCCTGCCGCGATCGCGAACGGCGCATCGTCGCCTTCGGCGGAGAGGGCGGCGATCTTGTCGCGAAGCTCGACGACCACGCGCTCGGCCGTCTTCTTTCCGACCCCCGGAATGGCCGTCAGCCGTACCAGATCGTTGCTCCTGATCGCGCGCGCGAGTTCCGAGGCCGCCATCCCGGATAACATCGTTATGGCCAGCTTCGGCCCTATGCCGCTGACGCTCGTGAGGCGGAGGAAAAGCTCCTTCTCGCGTCCCGTAGAAAATCCGAAGAGCTGAAGCGAATCCTCGCGCACGTGCGTGTGTATTCTCAGGGTCACCGGGTCTCCGACTTCTCCCATCTCGTAGAACGTCGAGAGAGGGATCGTGACTTCGTAGCCCACTCCGCTCACGTCCACCACTATGTTATTCGGCTGTTTCTGGATTAACTTGCCCGATAATTGCGCTATCAACTTGCGGCCCCCTGCTATCTAGAGATTTATGAGTTTACGAGAGCGATCGCGGGGCTGTCAACGAAGGCGCGGGCCGCCGCAAATCGGAAGGAAGGGCGGCCCCTTCCGGCTCGAACGGCCTCAATCGGCGGGATCAAGAACTCTTGCATTATGCCGATCATGTTGTATACTCAGCGGGTCTCGGCCGCCTTCGCCGGCCCACGCTTTAGAGAAAGCCCCTTCCACTTCACCCGCCCCTCGTGGTCTAAAATTATGATTATTTCAAAGAAGCGACGTGTCACGCTCAAGCGCGTGCTCTGGGTCTTTATACCGGCGGTCCTTGTGCTGGGAGTCGGCGTGCTCGGATTGAACTTCTACCTGATCCATCGCATGGCTCATCCGCCGCGCAATCCTCTGTACGGGTCGCCCCGCGATTTCCAGGTGATAATGCAGAAGCCCATGTGGTCGGACGAGAAGTGGAACAACTCCGACGCGACGCAATCGGTCGGCTGGTTTCTAAAACAGGGCCGCCCCGCTCCGGCGATCATCCTGAGCCACGCGTATGGGTCTAACCGCTCGGACTTCCTCACGCTCAGCTTCGAGCTCTGGAAAGCAGGGTATAACGTGCTGGTCTACGACCTGAGGGGGCACGGCGAGAGCCCGGTCAACTGGTCGGGGCTCGGGACGTACGAGAAGGATGATCTGCTCTCGGCGATAAAGTTCTTGAAGGGCCAGAAGACGGAATCCGGGCAGGACATCGTAGACGGAAGAGTCGGCCTCTACGGGGTCGATATGGGCGGATACATATCTCTGGTCGCCTCGTCTCAGGACCCGATGGTCAAAGCGGTCGCGGTCGATTCGGTCTACCCCGACGTCACGCATTTCATCAATTACCGCATAAGAAACTTCATGGGGTCGAACCGCCTTGCCGATACGCTCGTGAACCTACCATACAGGAGCGACCTGACGGAGCTGACCATGCAGGTATACCTGCTTCGCAGGGACGATTTCGCTCCGGCGGTCGAGGCGGTCGCCGCGGGCTCAAGTCGGCGCTTCCTCTTCATCACGGGCAAGAATACCGGGCTTTACGAAACGATGACCAGAGACCTTTATAACCAGGCGAAAGACCAGAAGGCGCTGGTCGAGGTCGAACAATCCCGCCTCGACAGGCTCTACACGAAGGCTTCGGCGGATTATGACGCGCACGTCGTCTCTTTCTTCCGCGAGGCGATTCCGGCCGTCCCGGTCAAGAACGTCTCTATGGCTCGCTGATCGGTCCCCGCGGTTGAGGCGAGGAGTCGCCTCGCTTCAGCCGCAGCCTTATCGCGAGAACATCCCTCTGAAAGCCGATCGGCTCAAGCTCGAATCGCCCGTCCCTCTCCAACTGGTGCAGCCAGTTCAAGGTTGTGAATACGACCATGCTCGAATCCGCTTCGAGCACGGGGAGCAGCTTCCCCGTATCGAGAGCATTCAGAGTTGAGCGGTTCCCCATCCCGCAGACCACGCGGCCTTCGGTATAAAAGACCGGGCCGTATTCCTTCATCACGTAGAAGGCCATGCGCTCGCCCGGCATCATCGCCCGGGACGTGTAAACCGAGAGCGCCCTGGTCGTATAACGCTCGCTCAGAGTCGGAAAGAACAGGACCACGGCTCCGACTACCATCGATCCGACCACGCCCGGCGCGCCCGCGATCAACGCATGCCGCTTGCCCTTCGCGAGAGCGGCCAGGGTGAGGATCGCGCAGAGGAGCGGAGCGGCGATCAGCACCGGCCGCGCGACTCCGGACGGCTCCGTCTCCCGGCCCAGGTAGATTACGAAGCCGATTCCGAGAGCTACCAGAAGCCCCGCCGTCATCCACCTGCCGGCCCCGAGCCACCGCGTCTTTTCGCCCGCCCACTCGCGGTAGACTTCGGCCCCCACGATGATCGCGAGCGCGGGAAAGACCGGCAGAATGTAGCCCGGCAGCTTCGACTGAGAAAACGAAAAGAAGATCAGGGGGACCGTCAGCCAGAGCCAGGCGAGCGTTAAGAGTGAATCGAGCCGGTTGCTTAGAGGCCGGAGCCTGCGGAGGCGTTCGAGCGCGGGAATGATGAAGAAGGTCCAGGGCAGTACCCCGGCAAGCGAGATGAATATGTAGAAGTAAAACGGTTGAGGGTGGCCGAACTTGTCTTCCGTGTATCGCTTGAAATGGTGATCGATGAAGAAGTCATTTATAAAATACCACCCATGCCTGAGCGTCACCGGCAAGTACCATATGGATGCGACCGCCAGGAATAAGAGAAGCGCCGTGACCCACTCGTGCCACCTGACCCGCGTCAGATGGCGAGTGACAAGAAGATATGCGAAGAGTATCGCTCCGACAAGGACGATCCCGACGAGCCCTTTGGCAATGACGGCAAGGCCCGCCGCGGCCGAGCAGAGAGCCAGGTGGCCGAGACGCGCCCGCCCTGTCGAGCCGACGAAAAGATAACCCGCGATGAGCGCGAACGACATGCTCGCCGCCAGCGCCATGTCGGGCGTCGCGGCGCGGGCATACCCTATTATTATGCCGCTCGTAATCAGCACGAGCGAAACGGTGAAGGCGAAGCCGAGAGTAAAGAGCCGCCGGAACACTTCAAAAATGAAGAGCATCATCGCCGTAGCGGCGAAGGCCGAAGGAAAGCGCGCGGCAAATTCTCCGACGTCGAACAAGCGGTATGCCGCGGCGGCCATCCAGTAGTAAAGCACGGGCTTTTCGAACCAGAGACAATTACACAGTCGCGGCGACACATAATCTCCGCTTGCGAACATCTCGCGCGCCACCTCCGCATACCGGGGCTCGTCGGGGCCTATCAAAGCGAGATGGCCCAGGCCAGTGAAGAATGTCGCTCCGGCCACGACCAGCAGGGCCGCGAGAAGATAGGGCCGGAGCTTGGCAGGGAGCCAGGCGTCCTCTATTATTTTTATTTTGTCGGCGTCCGCTCTCAACAACCCCCGATCGACAGGAGAAGTTGAATTCGGAGGAAATGTTTCAATCGGCGTTCGCACGAATTCATCCTCTCCGGCAAGATGGCGATTACGATATAAAGACTGAATTGAACTCAGGACCGGAATGGGAGCTCAAAATCGAAACGTTAAAGTATACCGAGTGGCGTGGTGACGGCAACAGAAAACCCGGGGGTATTAATTTATGATCAGAGTCGCGGTGATCGGCGTGGGCCATTTCGGGCGCGAGCACGCACGCATATACGCCGAAAGCGCGGGCGCGGAACTCGTCGCGGTCTGTGACATCTCGGAGGCGGCCGGGCGCGCGGTCGCCGAGCGTTACGATACCTCTTACGTCTCGGACTTTCGCGAGCTGATCGGCAGGGTCGATGCGGTCAGCCTGGCCGTGCCCACGGTCTCCCACCACGAAATAGCCTGCGAGCTGCTTGCGGCCGGAATCGCCGCGCTCATCGAAAAGCCGATCTCCCGCACTCTCGAAGAGGCGGACGAAATCATTGCCCTCGCCGAGCGACACGGCGCCGCGCTACAGGTCGGGCACCTCGAAAGATTCAATCCCGCCGTGGTCGCGGCGGGCAAGATCGTTACCCGGCCACGGTTTTTCGAGGCGCACCGGCTCAGCCTGTTCACTCCCAGGAGCCTCGACATCGACGTGGTCATGGACCTGATGATCCACGACCTCGACGTGATCCTCTCCCTCGTCCATAGCGAAGTGGCGGAGATACGGGCGGCGGGCGTCCCGATCCTTACGCCCCGCGTCGATATAGCGAACGCGCGCATCGAGTTTGAAGACGGGTGCGTGGCGAACCTGACCGCGAGCCGCGTTTCGGGCGAGCGCGTTCGGAAGGTCAGGTTCTTCCAGCCCTCGGAGTACATCTCGATAG
>DATLMR010000436.1:0-11016 GCA_035537555.1 Blastocatellia bacterium | reverse complement strand
GGAGCCGCCCGAAAGTCTCTGGGCCTGGCCGGGGCGGCGCTCGGCAGGATCGCGCGAGTGCTGCGGTCGAGCCGGTACGACGTAGTATGCGTCGCCCGCGAGGCTATGTTGTTCGGGCCTCCGATGGTCGAGTGGCTGATGTCGAGAGTGGCCCGGCGTCCGATCGTCTTCGATTTCGACGATGCGGTCTTCGTGCCGTACGTGAGCCCTACTTACGGGCGGCTCGCCACGTGGCTGAAATGGCCCGGCAAAACCCCCGGCATCCTGCGGATGAGCAAGCACGTGCTCGCGGGAAACGATTACCTCGCGGACTTCGCCCGCAGATACTCGGGCGCGGTGACGGTCCTGCCGACCGTCGTCGATGTCGAGCAGTTCGCCTCCGTGGAGCCCGAGCCGCGCGCGGGCGAGCGCCCGGTGATCGGGTGGATAGGCACGCACTCGACCGCGCAATACCTCGAGATCGTCGCGCCCGCTTTGCGCGAACTGGCCCTCCGCCGCGACTTCGTTTTTCGAGTCATCGGCGCGGGCCGCCCGGTGGAGATCGACGGAGTGGATGTGGAGAACCGTCCGTGGCGGCTCGAGACCGAAGTGCGCGATTTTCGCAGCCTCGACATAGGCCTCTATCCGATCAGGGACGACGAATGGACGCGCGGCAAATGCGCCTTCAAAGCCATCCAGTACATGGCCTCGGGCGTGCCGTGCGTAAGCTCTCCCGTCGGGATGACCGAAGAAGTCATTGCGCATAACGAGAACGGATTTCTGGCCCGCTCTACCGAAGAGTGGGTCAATGGACTGGAGTCGTTGCTTTCGGACGAGGCCCTGCGAAATCGCCTGGCAGCGGAAGGCCGGCGAACGATAACGGAGCGCTACTCGCTTCAGGTGCATGCCCCGCGACTGGCCCGCGTGCTTGAAGGCGCGGCCTCGTGATCCGGTAGATAATCGAGACTTTTCGTGAAGAAGCTAAGAATAATCGGCCTCGCCGCCATCGCCATTATGCCGGGATTTTTGAAGCGGCCCCTCTACAGGTGGTGCTTCGGGTATCGCATCGGCCGCAACGCGCGCGTCGGCATCGCCTTAATCGATTGCGCGACGCTCGTCGTAGGAGACTACGCGCGCATAGCTCACGGCACGGCCTTCTTCCGCTGCGGAGAGGTCCGCGTAGGCGAGCACGCGATCATCGGCCCGTTGAACCTGTTCCGGGGCGGCCAGAGCATCGAGCTCGGAGACTACTCTCAGGTGATGCGGATGAACATCATCAACGCGATCCCTGACAACGACTGTACCAATAACCCGGAATCGTCCTTTCGCCTGGGCTACGGCTCCGTGGTGACCGCCGAGCATAGAATCGACTTCACCGACCGGGTGAGCATAGGACGCCACTCGATTCTCGGCGGGCGCAACTCGTCGATCTGGACGCACAATCGAAGGGCCGGGTCCCCGGTGACGATAGGCGACTACTGTTACGTCGCGTCGGAGATCCGCATGGCTCCCGGCGCGGAGATTCCCGATTGCTGCATAGTAGGCCTCGGCTCGGTGGTGACGGGCAAGATGCGCGAAAGCTACTCGCTGCTCGCGGGAGTCCCGGCCAGGAGGAGGCGAAGCCTCAATGCGGGAGATATCGAGCTGATCTTCGGAAAGACCCGGCCCGACCTTCCAGAGGAGAAATATCCGGACCCTCCGGAAGGGGCGCGGGCGGCACCCGAGGGCGCGCTCCGCGAAAGAGAAGATGTATGTCATCCGAGTTTTTAAGCGGGCTCTTATGCCCCGCCTGCCGGGGAAGTCTCTCGCGGGAGCGGGGCGGAGACGAAGACCGCCTCAGGTGTGAAGGGTGCGCGGCCGTCTTCCCCGTCACCCGCGGCATCCCGCGCATGCTCGTCAGCTCGATGCGCGAGGCGCTCGCGGGACGGCGCCGAGCGGGCGCGGATGGTCGCAAGGCCGCGACCGCCGAGAGCTTCGGCTACGAGTGGAGCCGCTTTCCCGATATGCGCGACGAATGGGAGCGCAACTTCCTCGAATACATGCAGCCGCGGGGGCCGGAATTCTTTCGCGGCAAGCGCGTGCTCGATGCCGGCTGCGGCAGCGGGAGGCACGCCTTTTATGCCGCGCGCTTCGGGGCCGATGTCTGGGCCGTAGACCTCGGCCCGGCGGTCGAGGTGGCTCGCCGCAACAACTCGGAGGGCAACGTGCGCGTAGTGCAGGCGGACCTCTATAACCTGCCCTTCGAGCCGGAGAGCTTCGATTTCATCTACTCCAACGGGGTGCTGCACCACCTGCCCGATCCGGAGGCGGCTTTTCTAAACCTCGTCAGGTACCTGAAGCCGGGCGGAGAGATCCAGATATTTCTTTACTGGCAGCCCGAAGGCCAGCCGCTGAAACGCGCGATGCTGGCCGGGGTCAGCCTGTTCCGGCAGGTGACGACGCGGCTGCCGCACAATGCGACCTACGCGCTCTCGTACCCGGCGGCGTGGGCCGCGTTCGCCGGGTTCGTCTGGCCTTACAAGATAATGAGCCGAATTCCGGGCCTCGCCGCCGTCGCCGAACGCGTGCCGATGAAGCAGTATGCCCGCTACCCGTTTCGCGTCTGCGTCAACGATCAGTTCGACCGCTTCTCGGCCCCCATAGAGAATCGCTACACGCGCGCGGACGTGGAAGCGTGGCTCAGGCGGGCGGGCCTTGAGTCCGTCTCCGTGCGCCCGAATTACGGGTGGAACGGGTCGGGGCGAAAGCCCGCATTCGCCTCCGCCGAGGCACGGGGGACCGGATCGAAATGTGTGGAATAGCCGGAGAGGTATCTAATAACGGGGCGGGGAACGCGGAGCGGGTCGGCCCCATGATCTCCGCGCTCAAGCATCGCGGGCCGGACGATTGGGGCGTCTGGTCCGATGACGCGTGCGCGCTCGGCCACAGGCGGCTTTCGATAATCGACCTCTCGGAGGCGGGCCGCAATCCGATGGCGAGCGAAGACGGCTCCATGCAGATAACCTTCAACGGAGAGATCTACAACTTTCAATCGCTCAGGAGAGAGCTCGAAGGGCTGGGCCATCGCTTTCGCACGCGGACAGACACCGAAGTCATCTTGCACGCCTACGAGCGATGGGGGGCCGACGCGATCACGAGGCTTCGGGGGATGTTCGCCTTCGCCATCTGGGACCGCCGCCTGCGCCGCCTCTTCCTGGCCCGCGACCGCGTGGGCAAGAAGCCGCTCTTTTACGCGCGGGTGGGCGGGCGCTTTCTCTTCGCCTCCGAGCTACAGGCCCTCGTTCAGGACCGCGAGCTCTCCCGCGAGGTCAGCCTGCCCGCGATAGACGCGTACATGACGTGGGGCTACATCCCCGCCCCGGCCACGGCTTTCGCCCGGATCTCGAAGCTGCCGCCCGCACATTTCCTGACGCTCGATCTGAAAGGCGGCGAGCCGGAAATAAAGATCGAGCGGTACTGGTCGCTCGATTACACGCGGAAGCTGAGCGTGAGCGAAGAAGAGGCGGCGGAGCTCGTGCGCGACGAGCTCACGGAAGCGGTGCGGCTCCGCATGACGAGCGACGTGCCGCTGGGCGCGTTCCTGTCTGGCGGGATAGATTCGAGCATCGTCGTGGGCCTGATGTCGGGGCTGTCGGACCGGCCCGTTAAGACCTTCTCCATCGGCTTCGAGGAGGCGGCTTACGACGAGACGGAGCACGCGCGCCGCGTGGCCGCGCGCTTCGGCACCGACCATCACGAGTTCAAAGTGCGCCCGGACGCGCTCGCCATTATCCCGACTCTCGTGCGCCACTACGGCGAGCCGTACGCCGACTCTTCGGCGGTCCCGACGTTCTACGTATCTCAGCTGACGCGCGGGCACGTGACGGTCGCTCTCAACGGAGACGGCGGCGACGAGAGCTTCGCCGGGTACGAGCGTTACCTGGGCAACAGGCTGGCCGAGAGCGCGCGGAGGATTCCCGGAAGCGCGCTCTCGGCCGGCGCGCTCAGCCGCTGGCTGCCGGATTCGATAGACCCGAAGAACCGCGTCAGGCAGGCCAAGCGATTTCTATCCGTGGCCGCGCGCCCGATGCCCGCGCGCTACGGCCGATGGCTCACCTTCTTCGACGAAGAGGCGAAAGAACGGCTCTACTCCGCGGGGCTGCGCCAGGGGTTGAACGGCTCGCGCCCGGCGAAGTGGTTCGAGGCGCTCTTCGAGGAGGCGCGGGGACTAGACCCGGTAGACGCGGGGATGTCGGTCGATGTCAGGTCCTATCTGCCTTACGACCTGCTGGTCAAAGTGGACATCACTTCGATGGCCAACGGCCTCGAAGCCCGGTCTCCGTTCCTCGATCACAAGGTGATGGAGCTGGCGGCGCGGCTGCCGTCGAAGATGAAGCTGAAGGGGAGAGAAGCGAAGCACCTGTTGAAGCGCGCGTTCGCGGACCTGCTCCCGCCCGAGAACGTAAACCGCCGCAAGATGGGCTTCGGAGCCCCGGTGGGAGAATGGTTTCGCGGCCCCTTGAAGCCTCTGCTCTCGGATGCCCTCTTCAGCGAGCAGGCGGCGCGGCGCGGCTACTTTCAACCGGGCGAGGTCAGACGCCTCTTCTCGGATCACGTCGCGGGCCGCGCCGACCACGGCTTCGCCCTCTGGAGCCTGCTGATGCTTGAGCTGTGGCATAGAGAGTTCATCTGAGGGCGATCGACCTCGAGCGACATTCATATGAGTAAGGCCGAAGATCTCGCGGGAGAGAATATCTTGGGAGTCGCGAAGAAGGCGGGCGAGAAGACCGGAGCCGCGAGCCGAAGGCTCCGCGTAGTCCGCGTCATCGACCGCCTGAACGTGGGGGGGCCATCCAAGCACGTCGTGTGGCTCGCGGCAGGACTCGACCCTGAGAAATTCGAGACCGTGCTCATCACCGGCACGGTGCCTGAGGGCGAAGGCGACATGAGCTACTTCGCCAGGTCCGCGGGCGTCGAGCCCGTCGTCATCCGCGAGATGAGCCGCGAGCCCGGCCTGCGCGACATAATCGTGATCGCGAAGCTGCTCAGGCAGCTCTGGCGGATCAGGCCCGATATCGTGCACACGCACAAATCGAAGGCGGGCGCGACCGGGCGCATTGCCGCGGCGGTCTACAGGTGGCTCACGCCGTCGGCCCTGCGGCTGAAGCCCCGCGAGTGCAGGGTGGTGCATACGTACCACGGTCATATATTTCACAGCTACTACGGGGCGGCGAAGACGAGATTATTTATATTGATAGATAGAACCCTGGCAAAATTTTGTACGGATTGTATAATCACGATCAGCGAGCATCAACGCCAGGAGCTGGCGGTTCGTTTTCGGATAGGCCCCTGGGACCGCTTTCGCGTGGTCCCTCTCGGAATAGATTGCGACGAGGCGGGCGGGCAACAGGGCTCGCTTGCGGAAGAGTTCGGCCTCGCTCCTCGCGAACTGGTCGTGGGGACGGTCGGCAGGCTGTGCGAGGTGAAGAACTACGGGCTTCTCCTCGACGCCTCGGCCCGCGCGCTCGGCGAAGGCGAGCGGCTCGTGGTTATCGGGGACGGCCATCTCCGCGGGGAGCTCGAAGAGAAGGCCCGCAAGCTCGCGATAGCCGATAGAGTCGTCTTCACGGGATTTCGCAGGGACGCTCCGTCGCTTTATTCCGGCCTCGATATAGTCGCTTTAACGTCGCTCAACGAAGGGACCCCTCTTACCCTCATAGAAGCCATGAATGCAGGCCTCCCGGTCGTGGCCACGGAAGTCGGCGGCATCGTCGACATAATGGGCGCGCGGCTCGAAACTAGGGACGGCTTCTCGATATGGGAGCACGGCCTGACGGCCCCCAGCCAGGACGCGGAAGCCTTTGCGAGCGCGCTCAGGTTCCTGCTCGACCGCGCCGACCTTCGCCGCGAGATGGGAGCCCGGGGCCGCGCTTTCGTGAGGGCCCGCCTCGGCCGCGACCGGCTAGTGGAAGATATGGGACAGCTATACGAAGAGATGCTCAGCACCCGGGGCACCCGCCGCAGGTGGGTCACGGGACTGAATAAGAAAGGGACGATATGAAAATTCTCATAACGGGCGGGGCCGGGTTCATCGGCTCGCATCTTGCCGAGCGGTACCTGGAACGAGGCGACGAAGTCTGTATTCTCGACGATCTTTCTACCGGCAGCATAGAAAACATCCGGCATATCAAGAATCATCCGAAATTCACTTACCATATCGGCTCCGTGATGCAGTACGGCCTCGCGGCCGAGCTGATAGACGTGTGCGATATAGTCTTTCACCTCGCGGCCGCGGTGGGGGTCCGGTTGATAGTCGAAAGCCCGGTCAGGACCATAGAGACCAACGTGCGCGGGACGGAGATCGTGCTCGGGCTCGCCGCGAAGAAGCGCAAGCGCGTGCTGATCACCTCCACCTCCGAAGTCTACGGCAAGCGCACGAGCGTACCCTTCCGCGAGGACGACGACCTCGTCATGGGGGCGACCAGCAAGGGGCGCTGGAGCTATGCCTGCTCGAAGGCCATAGACGAGTTCCTGGCAATCGCCTACTGGAAGGAGAAGGGCGTGCCGACAGTCATCGCCCGCCTCTTCAACACCGTCGGCCCTCGGCAGACCGGGCGCTACGGCATGGTCATCCCGAATTTCGTGCGGCAGGCCATCGCGGGCGAAGACCTCACGGTCTTCGGAGACGGATCGCAGTCGCGCTGCTTCACCCACGTATCGGATGCCGTGGGCGCGCTCATCGGCATCGCGGAGCATTCGGAAGCGGTAGGGGAAGTCTACAACATCGGCAGCGATCGTGAAGTGACGATCCTCAACCTCGCCGAGCGGATCAAGCATCTGACCGGCTCGGGTTCCCGCACGGTCTTCGTGCCTTACGACCAGGCTTACGAAGAAGGCTTTGAAGACATGATGCGGCGGGTTCCCGACCTGTCGAAGATTCGCCGCCTCATCGGTTACGAGCCGAAGGTCGGGTTCGACGAGGTGCTGGAGAGCGTCATCGAATACCATCGCGGCAGAGTGGAAGTTCGTCCGTTCGCCTTCAGGGCATAGAGGCTATACGGTGGCATCATGTTGTTGATCTCAGGAAGTATCTTCGCTTTTCTGCTCAGTCTCGGCGTCACGCTGCTGGTCCGCTCCTCGGCCCTTCGCCTGGGGATGGTGGCCGCCCCGAGAGAAGACCGATGGCACCGGACGCCGACGGCGATGATGGGAGGCGTAGCCATCTTCGCCTCCTTCATGGTGAGCTACGCCCTGTTCGCCCCGGGCCGCTCCTCCGCCTGGCCCGTGCTGGCCGCGGCGACTCTGCTCTTCGGGGCCGGGCTGATCGACGACCTGGCGCAGATCAAGCCGTATACGAAGCTGGTCGTGCAGCTGGCTGCGGCGGCGGCGGTCGTCTACTTCGGCATTCGCCTGCCGTGGACGCACATAGAGGCAATCGACGACATCATCACCATCTTCTGGCTGGTCGGCATAACCAACGCGCTCAACCTGCTCGACAACATGGACGGGCTCGCGGGCGGCATCTCCTTCATCTCGTGCGCGTTCCTCGTCGTCACTTTCCTGATAAACGGGCAGGGCGCGGAGGCGATGACCCCGGCGCTGGCCGGGGGCGCGGTGCTCGGCTTTCTCTGCTTCAACTTCAACCCGGCTTCGATCTTCATGGGAGATTGCGGGTCGATGTTCCTCGGGTTCCTGCTGGGAGGGATGGCGATGCAGAGCGACTACGGGCGGACGCGCAATCTCTCGGCGGTGCTGCTCACGCCCGTGCTCATCCTGCTGATCCCGATCTTCGACACGTGCGTGGTGACGCTCACCCGAAAGCTGTCGGGCCGCCCCATCTCGCAGGGCGGGCGCGACCACACTTCTCACAGGCTCGTCGCGCTCGGCATGTCCGAGCGGCGCGCGGTCCTTATGCTCTATCTCTTCGCAACCATGTCGGGCGGGCTCGCCCTGCTCGTTCGCTTTCTCGGCATGGAAGTCTCCCTGCTGCTCATCCCGGGCTTCGCCCTCGCCATCGCGATCCTGGGCCTCTACCTCGGCAAGGTCCGCGTTTATGAAGCCGGCGAGCCTCCCCGGGGGAGCACGATCATAAAGGTGCTCACGGACTTCTCTTACAAGCAACGGGTATTCGAAGTGCTGCTCGACCTGCTGCTCGTCGCGCTCGCTTATTACGCCGCCTACCTCCTGCGCTTCGAGGCGGAGATGCCCTCGGAGCAGTTCGGGATATTCGCAAGGACTCTTCCCCTGATGCTGCTCGTGCAGATGCTCGTCTTCCTGATCGGAGGCGTATACCGCGGGCTCTGGCGATACACCGGGGTCGGCGACATGCTCCTGATCGCGAAGGCCGTCCTCATCGCCGGCATCATCAGCGCCGCCATCGTATTTTCGATTTACGAGATGCGCGGCCCCTCTCGCGCCGTTTTCGTGCTCAACACCATCCTCGTCTTCCTCTTCGTCTGCGCGACCCGCCTCTCGTTCAGAGTGCTGAAAGCACTTATAGTCGATCAGAAGCGACAGGCGCATCCGGACGCCCGGCCCGTGCTCATCTACGGCGCGGGCGACGGCGGGGAGCTGCTGATCCGCGAGATCCTCAATAACAGGGAGTATCGCTACAGGCCCGTGGGGTTCATAGACGACGACACGCGCAAAGCGGGCAAGATCATCCACGGATTCAGGATTTTTGACTGCAACGACCTGCCCGACCTTATTCGCAGGCACGAGATTCACGATGTGCTGGTGTCGAGCGGAAAGGTCTCCGAGAGCAAGCTTGAAAGCTTACGCGGCATGGGTATCATTCTCAGGCGCATGAGCATCCGCATCGAATAACTGCCGAACCCGAAAACCGCGCGTCTATTGACTTTTGACGCGGCTTGCCATATTCTGGCCGCCTGCGCCGTGAGTTGGACGGGTCTTTAATGACCAGCCCCCGCGAGCGCAGCCTCCTGGAGGACACATGAAGCGATTTAAAAATTACCTCAGAGCCTCGATCAGCTTATTGCTCGCGCTTGCTCTGACTTCGGTTCTCTCGCTGCACTCTTTCGCGGCCCCGGAGATCGAAGGGAATCTACCGTCGGCGGCCCCGAACGTGGAGCCTCCCGCGCCTCAGAGCCTTGGCACTTTGCGAGGGAACGCCGTCATCAACGGGAACAAGATGAAGACCGGCGCAACCGTTCTGACCGGCGCCCTGGTAGAGGCCGGGTCTGAGACGGCGGTAATCGACCTCGGGGCGCTCGGGCGGATCGAGTTTCGCCCCGGCTCAAAATTCACTTTGACTTACTCCGAGGGCATGGTCGATATCAGGAGCCAGTGCGGCAGCACGTACTTCGCGGTCAGGCGCGGCCAGGCCGAGCTTCGCCGCCCGTCGGGCGATAAAGAGACGTTCATCGCCGGGCAGGATAAGAAGTTCGACGGCGAGGCCGACATCGTGACCGCCGGCGGCACCGACCTCGTGGTCGATTGCGGAGACAGAGTGCCTGCGGCCCTCTACGTAGGCCCGGGACTGATCGGATTTCTGGCGCTGCTGGGCCTCGGGTCTGCCGTCGCGATCGGCATAGCGATCGGCGATAACTCAACAACTCAGCCTTCCACGACTCCGCCCGTCACCCCGATCGTTCCCTAGAAGGCTTAAGCCGGGAATATCAAGTCTCGCTCGACTTTGAATTTTAAGAGCTCCTGATTCATCGCCCGGCGCATCGCCCGCGGGCGGAGCGCCGGGCTTCAGCCGCTTATCGATTTCCGCCTTTGAATCCCGGTTCCGCTCCCTGGTTCGTGAGAGGTTTTTTGAGAGCCATGTCATCTATCGCAGTATTCTTGCTCTGTCTATTCGCCATCGCGCAGGATAGCGCCGCCCAGTCACCCGTCGCGACCATTAGCCTGACCTCCGACCAGATCGGCATCGTCAGGACCGCGCAGGGCATCACTACGCGCATCGCCTTTCCCGATGAGGTGGACGAGATCATCTGCGGCGACCTTTATGATTCGGCCAGCGGAAAAGGCGGCTTCGTGGCCCAGCGGAGCGGCACCGATGTCTTCCTCAAGCCCATACCCGCGAAGGGCATGAGTAACCTGTTCGTGAAGACCAGGAGCAAGCGCACGTACAATTTCGACCTGATGATAGTGCCGGTCCCGCAATCGCACCGCGTCGTAAACGTCGTGGACCCGAAGCCGGGAGACCCGAACACGAGCGCGCATAACCCGCAGACCGATTCGAGCGGCACGACTCAGGGCGCGGCCTCGCACCCGGGCGATAATGGCAAGGCCTCGGAGGAGGCCGAGGCCATCCTGACCAGCGCCCGGCAGCGCGCCGACGACCTGGTGAGCGCGGGCCGCCAGCAATCCGACCGCCTGGTCTCTGAGGCCGAAGCCAGGGCGAGTGAAGTCGACCGCGTGTCGAGCGAGCGAGCCTCGCGGCAGGCCGAGCAGCGATTCGTTCAGGCTTTGATCCTCGGGCTGCGCGAGTCAAAGATAGAGAACCCGAAGGTCGTTATAAAGAAGATCGTTATAACGCTCGACCCCCGAGTCCTCATCTTCGGCGATAAGTCGTACGTGCGTTACAGGCTTCATAACACGGGCGATAAGCCTTTCACCTTCGGCTCCATAACGCTCGAGGCGAGCGCGGGGCGGGAGGCCACTCCGGTCGCGATGACGATCTTTCAGAGCAAGAATGACAACCGGCTGGAGAGCGGCGAATCGCTCACGGGGGTAATCGCTTTCGACGCAAAGCAGGTCACGACCGGCGTTCGGCTCTCGCTCTTCTTGCGGGCCGAAGATAAGGCCGAGATCGGCCGCGTGACTATTCAATAGACGGGCGCGTTAGCCTGTACGGTCTTCGACTCTATGTTCGATAAGCTCATACGAATCTCATTTCTGCTCGCCGCGCTCGCTTTCGGCGCGCTTTCGGCGCGCGCGCAGGACCGCCCGCTCTCTCCGCCCGAGCGCCCGCCCTTCCCTCTGTCTGACAGAGACCAGCAGCGCGCGCGCGATGAAGAGCTTGCGAAGATCAAGACAGGCGCGGAGAAGAGCGCGGCCCCAGGCGGGCAGCTCGCGAAGGCCCAGCCT
>DATLMR010000435.1:0-3822 GCA_035537555.1 Blastocatellia bacterium | reverse complement strand
CAGCATAAGAGGACGGGCTCTCCTGAAGCGCTCGAAATGGTGGAGCTTACTCTGAAAAAGATGCACGCCGGAGGTATGTACGATCACCTCGGCGGCGGCTTCGCGCGATATTCGGTGGACGCGCACTGGCTGGTGCCGCATTTCGAAAAGATGCTTTACGACAACGCTCTGCTCGCGCGAATCTACTTATACGCCTATCAGGCCACGAAGAACCCTCTCTACAAACAGGTCGTCGAAGAGACCCTCGAATACATAATTCGTGACATGACCGACCGTTCAGGCGGTTTCTATTCAGCCGAGGACGCCGACAGCGAAGGCGAGGAAGGCAAGTTTTACGTCTGGAGCCGGCAGGAGATAATTCAAGTCCTGGGAGAGGAGGACGGCCGGGTCTTCTGCGCCTACTTCGACGTGAGCGAGGGAGGAAACTTCGAGCACGGGAGATCGATTCTCAATACGCCCCGGACTAAAGAAGAGATCGCCCGCGAGCAGAAGGTCGGCATTGAGGAGCTCGACCGCATCATCAGGAGCGGGAAGAAGCAGCTCTTCAATGTGAGGGAAGAACGTGTCAGGCCGGGCCGCGACGACAAGATTCTCACCGCCTGGAACGGGTTGATGCTGACCGCTTTTTCAGAGGCGGCGAATATTCTGGGGCGCGACGATTATCGCGAGGTGGCCAGAAAGAACGCGGCGTTTATTCTCACGGAGATGATGAAGGAAGGCCGCCTGCTGAGGACGCACAGGGGGGGCCAGTCCAAGCTGAACGGCTACCTGGACGATTATGCCTACGTTATCGAAGGGCTCCTCGCGCTTTACGAAGCGACCTTCGACACGGTCTATTTCGACCAGGCCCAGGGGCTGGCCGACACGATGATCGAACAATTTTGGGATAAGGAAGAAGGTGGCTTCTTCTTCACATCCTCGGACCACGAAGAGCTGATCGCCAGGACCAAGGACTTTTATGACAACGCCACACCCGGAGGCAATTCCGTGGCGGCGGCCTCGTTCCTGAAACTGAGCCTGCTCAGCGCCGACTCCATCTACCAGAGGGATGCCCTCACGATCCTCCGAATGCTCCACCAGCCGATGACTCGCTACCCGAGCGGGTTCGGGTACCTGCTGTGCGCTCTGGATTTCTACCTCTCCGAAGCGAAAGAGATCGCCATTATAGGCGAGCCGGATTCTCATGAGGTTCGCTCGTTCGTCGAAGAGATTTACTCCCGATACATGCCGGACAAGGTGGTATCTCTGGCCAGGCCCGGAGATGAGGCCGCGGCCGAGTCAATCAAGCTGCTCGCCGACCGCCCCGCCGTGGAAGGCAGAGCCACGGTCTATGTCTGCCGCAACTATACCTGCCTGGCTCCCGCGACGAGCGTGCAGGAGTTGCGCGAGCGCCTGTCCGAATAGGAGTGCCGGAGGAGAGCTCGATTACTTCAAGCGAATCTCGAACAGGCGCGGCCAGAGCTTGCCGCTGACGAAGATGCGCTTCTGTGCGTGGTCATAGGCAATTCCGTTGAGCACATCTTCGCCGCCTCGCCGCATCTGAGGCGGCAGCAGGTCTCTCAGATCGAGATACGACGTGACCTGCCCCGAGGCGGGATCTATTCTAAGTATCCTGTCCGTCTGCCAGACGTTCGCCCATATCTCTCCTTCAATGAACTCCAGCTCGTTCAATTGCCGGGCCGGTCGCCCGTTCATCGTGACGGAGAGCTTCTTTACCGGCTTGAATGTTTGAGGGTCGAGATAGGTCAATACATTCGAGCCGTCGCTCAAGATCAGGTTCTGGCCGTCATAGGCCAGCCCCCAGCCCTCGGTGTCGTAAGTGAATTCGGCGAGCTTGTTGAAGCTCTCCCGGTCGTACACGAAGCCCTTCCCCGTCGTCCAGGTAAGCTGAATCAGCCTGTCGTTGACGAGAGCGAGCCCTTCGCCGAAAAGCTCGGGGTCGAGCCGGACCTGCTTGAGGACTTTTCCCGAAGGAAATTCCACCCGCCTGAGGGTCGATTTCCCTTCCAGGCCCGTGCTCTCGTAAAAGACTCCGTCGTACCAGACCAGACCCTGCAGGAACGCGGTCGGGTCATGCGGATAGGAGTTCACGACCTCGTACGAGGCCTGGACGGCCGAGCGC
The DNA here is from genome assembly GCA_035537555.1 of Blastocatellia bacterium. Lineage (GTDB taxonomy): Bacteria > Acidobacteriota > Blastocatellia > UBA7656 > UBA7656 > DATLMR01. Next base: position 1,700 of record DATLMR010000435.1, on the reverse strand, counting down.
GGCTTGTTGTCCCCCTCGGCGGGCCTCTCGACGCCCGCTGATTTCACCGGGGCGTCGGAGCCCGAGCGCAGCCATGCGAGCCCCCCCATGAAGACCATGATGAAGAACGCAATAGCGACAACACCCATCAATGCTCTCGAACCTTTCCTGGGAGGCGCCGGGACTCCGCGTTGTCGCCTCTCTGATTTTCTCGCCATTTCATATCTCCGCTGGAATCATATTCCGGCCTTTTCGACTCATTATACGTCTAAATCCCGGCAAGCACTACGAGGTCTCGCGAGATAATCCGAATTCACAATCGGATTTTACCGGCTTGCCGTACGAACGCGGCCGGGCTGATTGGATTACCCGGCTCCGTCAATTATACTCGCGTGGTTTTTAAACTTGAGGATGCAGGGCAGCTCACTTATCGACGAGCGGGAGGTTTCATGAAAAGAGCGCGGCTTTTATTCGGCTTTTTCGCCGCAATTATCACTGCGGGGGCGTTCGTGCCGCCGGAGGCCAGGGGCTCGGCGCCGCCGCAGGCAGTCACCGAGATCAAAGTCATCGCCAAAAGGTTCGCCTTCGAGCCGAAGAAGATCACGGTCCGCGAAGGCGACAGGGTTAAGCTGGTAGTCACCTCCGTCGATGTCGATCACGGAATCGCCATAGAAGGCCTCGGAATCGATCGAGTCGTGAAGGCCCGGCAGACCCGAGAGATCGAATTCACCGCCTCGCGCGCCGGCCGTTTCAGGATCTACTGCTCCGTCTTTTGCGGAGACGGCCACCCGGATATGGACGGCGAATTGATCGTTACCGAGGCTCGGACGGACGGGTCGAACGAGAAATCGAGCGGGCGCCCGCCTTCCGGCGTGCAGGTCCGCTTCGCGCAAGGCGAGCCGGGCGTGGTCTACGTCGAATCGGGAGGCGAGCTCATCAGGATCGATACATCCAGCAGGACCGTTTCGCGAGCCGAATCTCCCGCCCCGTCAGCCTCACCTCCATCCGCCGACCCTCATGAATCCGCGGACGCGGTGGAAGAACATAAGGCTCGCGCGGAGAATGAGCCCTATGATTACAGGCTGGTCAACGTACCTACTCCTAAACGAGTGCCGCGCCATAGCCTCAACGTCCACTTCACTCACCGTTTCTCTACTCCGGTTCGCCAGGACGATGTGCCGGTCAAAGATGAGGCCGGGGAGTTGTTCGGCCTCGACGGCTTTGCGGTCTCATCGTTCGGACTCTCGTACGGCATAACGGACCGTCTTTATGCGGTCGCATACAGGTCTCCGATTTGCCAGCCGGGGCTCTGCAAAACGATCGAGGTCGGGCTGGGATACCACCTCCTCGATGAGGTCGGACGCTCTCCAATCGCGCTGTCAGCGTATGCGAGCGTCGAAGGAGACGACAACTTCACCGAGAACTTCACCTACAATATTCAGGCGATGATGGCCCGGCGCGTGACGGACTACGTGAATCTCTTCTTCTCTCCGGCCGTTCACGTAAACTCGAATGGGCAGGGCCGATTCAATCCACGGTCGGTAGATTTCTTCCCGCCGTCTCCCGCTGCCGACCAATTCCAGCTCGGCACACACACCGGATCGTTCGGCTTCGGGGTGAACGCGAGGATACGCCCGACCACGTCCCTGATCTTCGAGTACACTCCGCGAGTCGGGTTCAAGCAGGGGCGAGTGACCCCTCTGTTCAATTCGGATTTTTCA
>DATLMR010000434.1:0-3654 GCA_035537555.1 Blastocatellia bacterium | reverse complement strand
CGAGCCGTCGAAGACCGGGGCGCGCGCGCCGGTCGCCGTGATGATGATCGAGCGGCCGCGCACGGCGTCTTCGGGAGTCTCGGCGGGCGTCACCTCGACGCGAAGCAGGGAGCTCATACGGCGCGAGAAGACATCGCGGTGCTCGCGGTCGCGGCTGAAGGCCTTTATAGAGCTGATTTTCCGAACGGCACAGACGGCCATCAACTGGCTCTCGGCCTGCCACCCGGTGCCGAATATGCCGACCGTGCCCGAAGAGTCGCGCGACATGTGCTTCGCGGCGACTCCGCTGGCCGCGCCCGTCCTCATCTGGCCGAGGCGGTCGGCTTCGATCATCGCCAGCATGTCGCCGGTCTCCGCCTCGTAGAGCAAGACGAGGAACCGCGCGCCCTTTCGCGAGACCGTGTAGGTCTTCAAGCCGAATACTCCGAGCTCGCGGTCTCCCGCGGCCATGACGTGGAGCTGCGAGACGGGGGTCGCGACTCGATAGCGCGGCCTCACGGACGCCTTCCCCTCGCCCTGGTGTCGCAAAGCGCCCTCGACGGCGGCGATGGCCGTCTCTATGTCGAGCAGCTCCGTCACGTGATGTTCTCTTAGTAGTAAAGCCATATCGGTTTTCGGATCACTTTCCGGGAGCCCAGTAGCCCGAGCGAGCGCGCACGCGCGCGCCGGGCCGCTGCACCTCCACTCGGATCTTACGCCAGCGGCCGTCGCGCGCTTCGTTGATCGGGTAATAGCCGACCGAATACTGCGAGCGCAGCTCGTCGGCTACCTGCTTGTAGACGGCGCCCAGGTCCGTGAGCGCGTTCACCGGATAGACGCGCCCGCCCGTGCGCTCCGCCAGCTCGCGCCCCTCGCGCGAAGCGTTCTCGTAGAGCCAGGCGTTGATCTCGCGCTTCATTAGAGGGGATATGGCCTCGCGCGGGCGGAAGCGCTCGGGCGATTGGGGCTCTACCGCGTCATAGTAGCGGTTGATCTGGCTCTGAGAAAAATTCACATAGCCGGGATCCGTGCGCGGCTTGAGCAATCCTTCGAGCGTCGCTTCTTCGGTGTTCAATCCCAGGAGGTATACGCTGGCCTCCGATTTCTCTACCAGAGGGGCGACATCCTTGTACGCCATCTTGCTCTTCGAATCGACGCCATCCGACAGGCAGACGATCGCCTTGCGGCCCTCGGCCTGCTTGAGCGGGCTCTCTTCGACGGCGAGGAAGAGGGCATCATAAAAGGACGTTCCCGTGCTCGAGTTGAACAGATGACCGTCCGCCCCCCCGACCGGCGCGACCCCGTCGATGGCCGCCTCGACTCTCGCGCGGCTGTCGGCGAATTCCGAGATCATCTCGACTTCCCCGCTGAAGACTATGACGCCCACGCGGTCGTCGGGCCGCAGCTGCGCGAGGAAGCTCTTCGCCGCGCGCTTGATCAAGGCGATGTCGTCGCGCGTCGAGCCCGATATATCGAGCAGCAGCATCAGAGAGAACGGAGCTTCGGCCGCGGCGAAATGATCTATCTTCTGTTTGACCCCGTCTTCATAGACGACGAAGTCGGAGGCCTTCAAAGACCTGATCGGGCGATTGGCGGAGTCCGCGACCGAAGTGGTCACCGTCACAAGGTCCGACCGGAGCTTTATCGGCTCGTCACGGTCGTCCTGCGCGCGCGCGCCGGCCGCGAGGAGCAGAATCAAAAAGGCGGATTTATAGACTTTCGGCATCATAATTCCCGAACGATAATTCCCGAACAGGCGCTCTTAATCCTAGCCCGTATGCGGCCCCGTTGCCAACGTCCCGGAGCAGCGTGATACGAACGGCCCGGGCCGCATCATCTTTTGGACACCTCCATGCGAGTGTGTTATGGTTTTCTTTCGAATAAAATGTCTTTGCACGCTAAGGATTCTCACTTCAGCCACGTGGATTAAACGCCCGTTCCCGGCAAAGTGGGCTTTTCTTTTCTGCAACGATAAAACACTGGTAGACATCAGGGATTGACTTCGTGGATATGCAAATTTCCTCTGATGACCCTTTCCACATCTGGAGGTAGAGATGTCAGACGACAATACGGTATCAGAAGACAATGAGGTGAAGGACGGCGACAAGATTTCGCTGCATTATACGGGTTCGCTTGAGGATGGGACCGTATTCGATTCTTCCGAAGGCGGCGAGCCGCTCAGCTTCACCGTCGGCTCCGGACAGGTCATACCCGGCTTCGACGAAGGCGTGCGCGGGATGAAAATCGGCGAGTCGCGCGAGATCACCATAACTCCGGACCAGGCCTACGGCGAGTACCACGAAGAGCTCGTGAAGGTCGTCCCCCGGGCCGCTTTTCCGCCCGACGTTACTCCCGCGGTAGGGCTCGGCTTCGAGCTGGAGCTGCCTTCGGGACAATCCATGCCCGTGCGCATCATCGACGTCGAAGGTGACGACGTCACCCTCGATGCCAATCACCTGCTGGCGGGAGAGACACTTAACTTCCGCGTCAAACTCGTCGGCATACAGTAGAGATATTCCCATAGCCCGCCTCATAAAAAGCTGAAGAGTTCCGCTCTCTCTTGAGACGAGAGAGCGGAACTCTTTAACGCGTGGCGGCCATCAACTCTCGACGTGCCGTAAAATCCGGCCTATATACCCCGCCATAAACCGGAGCGTGCAGATTGTCTGATTCGATCAGGATCGGGATTGACACGGGAGGCACATTCACGGATTTCGTGGTCGCCCGCGGCGCGAGCATCAGAGCCTTCAAATTGCCCTCGACCCCTCACAACCCGGCCGAAGCCATACTCGCCGGGGTCGAGCAGATCCTGGGCGAGACGCTCGCGGCCCCTTCCGAAATAGTCCACGGGACCACGGTCGCGACCAACGCTCTGCTCGAGCGCAAAGGCGCGCGCACCGCGCTCGTCACCACGGCCGGGTTCGAAGACGTGATCGAGATAGGCAGGCAGGCCCGCCCCGAAATCTACAACCTGATGGTCACGCGCCCCGCGCCCCTCGTCGCGCGCGCGTCGCGCTTCGGCGTCACCGAGCGCGTCGGCCCCGACGGCTCCATCATCGAGCCCCTCGACGCGCAAAGCCTCGCGCGCGCGGTCGGGCGGCTAGAGAAGTCGGGGGCCGAGTCCGTGGCCGTGTGCCTGCTCTTCTCTTTCGCCAATCCCGAGCACGAGCAAGCCGTCGCGCTCGCGCTCGCCCCGCTCGGTATTCCCGTGTCGCTCTCGCACAGGATATTGCCCGAGTACCGGGAGTACGAGCGCACCTCGACCGTCGTCATCAACGCATACCTCGCGCCGATCATGTCACTCTATCTTCACAGGCTCTCGGAAGGGCTCGAATCGCTCGACGAAGGAAAAGCCGCGAAAGGGCGGGCGCGAAATAGAGCCGGGGCAGTCGATTTCAAGCTGCGCGTGATGCAATCGAACGGAGGCTCGGTTTCGGCGGCGACGGCGGCCGAAGAGCCCGTGCGCGCGATACTGTCAGGCCCGGCCGGCGGCGTGGTCGGCGCGATGCGGATCACGGCGCTCGCGGGCATTACCGACATAATCACGTTCGATATGGGCGGAACCTCCACCGACGTGGCGCTCTCTCGAAAAGAGGCGCCGACCACGAACGAAGCTTCGGTCGCGGGCCTTCCCGTCGCCGTCCCCATCATAGACATTCACACGGTGGGCGCGGG
>DATLMR010000433.1:0-8062 GCA_035537555.1 Blastocatellia bacterium | reverse complement strand
GACGGTCTTATCGGCCACGTCGCCGGTCTTATCGGCTACGGTCTTTCCCGCATCCTTAGTTTTGTCCCAGGCTTTGCCCGCAACGTCCGCGGTCTTTTCGCCTACGGCCTTGCCGGCGTCGACCGTCTTGTCCGCCACGTCTTTAGTCCCGTCGGCCACTTTGGCGCTTACGTCCTTGGTAGTATCCCAGGTCTTGGCGGCGGCTCCACTGATCCAATCGCCCGTGGCATCCATCGCCTGTTCTATCTCGTTGTCATCTTTAAGATCGGCCCTTCGCCCGTCGCGATACTCGACGACCACCGTGCGGGTGCCATCCGTGCGCGTGGTGCGAGTGACGACCGCGACATCGCCGGTCTTGAAAGTCCTTACTTCCGTCTTTGTCCCATCAGGCGCGGTTGTGACGACGACGACCGAGCCGTCGCCTTTGTCAATCGTCTGCTGCGCTTGCGCGTGGTCGTGCTGAACGGCCGTCACGTGAGCCTCGGCAGATCCGTACGACGCGGACCCGATTGCAATCGCTCCTGATAAAATTAATGCTGAAAACATTCTCTTCGATCTCATAACTTCTAGTCCCCCTCTAAACGATTCCTACACATCCCTTAAATCGGGCAATAACCGTGCCAGTGGACGGGGCCGCTGGAGGACCAGACGAGAAAATCGAGAGTATCCAATCATGACAACACGTACTAATAAGAAACAGAATAGAGCCTTGTAACTCTGTGATAGGTTTAAAAGAAAGAGAGGCGGCCCGATCTTTCGAGCCGCCTCTTGTATTGGAGTCGTCAGTATTATGGAAGCTACTCCATGCTGACCGTGACGAAGGCGAACTGTCCGTCGCGCTCGATTTGAACTACGATCTCTTTTTCGCCTCTAAGCGAGGAGACCGCTGTTAAGAGGTCCTGTCGATTGGTGACGGTCGTGCGGCCGACTCGATGAATCACGTCGCCGCGCTGCAACCCGGCTTCCTCTGCGGGGCCGTCCGGCTGGACCGCCGCGATTATGACTCCCGTGCCGATCTTAAGCTTCAGCTCGCGAGCGATCTCGGGAGTGACGCTTTCGACCGTGACGCCGAGGCGGCCCGTGTTCTGGCCGGGGCCTTCCATCTCCGCCGCGGCCGCTTCTTCACCCATCCTAGGGCGCTCGGCGAGACTGAGCCTGGTCGATTCGACGCGGCCGTCGCGCACGTACTTGACCTGAACCGTCTTGCCCACGGCCGTGCCGGCCGCGACTTCCGTCAGTTGCTTGGATGTCTTGACAGGCTTGCCGTCGAACTCGACGATAACGTCGCCGCTGCGCAGGCCCGCCCTCGACGCCGGGGCGTCTTCCTTGGCAACGTCCTGGACCAGGGCGCCTTCCGTGCCTTTATAGTTGATCGCCTGCGCGACCGAAGGGGTCAGGTCCTTAAGCAGGACTCCGAGATAGCCGCGCGATACCCTGCCATCCTTGACCAGGTGGTCGTACACTTTCGATCCGATCGATGACGGGACCGCAAAGCCGATGCCCTCACTCCCGCCCGAGCGAGAGAAGATCATCGTGTTGATGCCGATGACTTCGCCCTTCATGTTCACGAGCGGGCCGCCCGAGTTGCCGGGGTTGATCGAAGCGTCGGTCTGAATGTAATTGACAAAAGGTCCGGTCGACGGAAGGTCGCGGCCCGTGGCCGAAACAATCCCGGCGGTCATCGTCTGCTGGAGCCCGAAGGGGCTGCCGAGCGCGATCACCCATTCGCCCTGCTCAAGCTCTTCCGAGTTGCCGAGCTTCGCGTAGGGCAGGTTCGACTCGTCTATCTTGATGACGGCCAGGTCGGTCTCCGGGTCCGTGCCGATCCGGCGCGCCTTCACTTCGCGGCCGTCGGCGAGCTTGACCTTGATCTCGTCCGCTTCTCCGACGACGTGATTGTTGGTCAGAATATAGCCGTCGGGGCTGACGATTACGCCCGAGCCGGTGCCCTCCACGCGGCGCGGCTGCCCTCCGCCGAATTGCGGAAAGCCCGGAATCTGCGGCAAGCCCTCGGCTCCGCGCATCGAAGCGCGCTTCGACTTCTCGACAATTCGAATGTGCACGACGGCGGGCTTCACCTGCTTCGCCACGCCGACGAATGTGCGCGACAGCTCCGCGGGCGACGGGAGTTGCGCCTGCGGGTCCTGGGCGGCCACGAATCGGGGAGCCGAGAAACCAATTCCGGCCGCTACGGTGAGCGCCACGGATAAGGTCAAGGCCCTTAAATACTGAAATCTACCTTTATTTATATCTTTTCTGGCATCCATACTGTTCTGTTGACCTCCTTACATACTCCCATAGCAACGCTCGCAGCAGACGCCCGTTCCAAAAGCTCTTTCACCGCGCGTTACCGCCTGCTCGAAGCCTCGAATCGATCAAAGATCATGAGGCCCGGCGAAGGTGCCGGGCCTGGTCCGAATTATCGTATCGATCCGGCGTCAATTCCCGCGCTCGACGACGAGGTTGTTGGTGACGGAGAAGACTCCGGGCACCTGCCTCGCGGCCATGTAAGCGAGCTGACTGTCCATCTTGCCGGAGACGACGCCTTCAAGCGTGACGTGTCCGCGGTTAACGACTATATGAATGGACGGGTTCGCCCCCATCGCGTAGCGATAGAGTCCGCCGGTGTTAAAGACGGTCCGGTACGTGCGCGCGCGGATCCTGTCGTCCATCGGAGAGACCGGCAGGACCTCGATCCGGTTGATTACGCGCTCCACGCCTTCGATCCTCGACACGCGCCGCTCCGCATCCTTGCGAGTCGTCGGGCGCGTGACCTGCCCGTAGAGCGTCACCGTGTCGCCGCCGTCGCTCACTTCATATGCCAGATTGTCGAACACGCCGTAAAAGGGCAGCGTCACAAGGTTCTTGCGAACCTGTCGTGCCAGGCTCGTGTTGCCACCCGCCTTCTGCGGACCCGCCAGAGCCGGCGAAGCCGCGACGGCGAAGAGCATCGCGATCGTGACAAGTATATTTATTATCCTTTTCATCTCTTGCACCTCACTGAATCACAGTTTGCATAATTATCATCCGGGCGCTTCTCTTACCTTCAGGTCTTGCCTTCAGGCGTGCGCCTCTTTACGCGGGCGGCTATGAGACTTAGATGCCTCATAGAGCCCATCGGCTGTCTGAGCCTCGTACCTCTCGAGCGCCGATACCATCTTGCCCAAAGCCAGCACTACCATCTCCCGGTCCCTGTCGCCGAGGTACTCGAGCGCTCCGCAAAAGACGTCCGTCCGGCACTCCCGAACTCTGTCGACGGCCCGCCTGCCCCGCGCCGTCAATGCGACGATAACGGAGCGCCGGTCCCCGTCGGCCTGGCGCCGCTCGATCAGGCTCTTGCGCACGAGCCTGTCGGTCAACTGCGTGACCGCCGGAGCCGATATGCGCAAAGCCGTCGCCAGCTCTCCCGTGCATACGGGGCCTTGCCGGAGCAGCCTTAAAGCCAGGACCTGCGGGCCGGTCAACTCCAGCTCCGCGATCTGCCGGTGATGATTCTCCATCATCATCCTGAACATCGTCTCTACGAAATTCTCCAATACTACCTCGGCCTTCTCTCCAGTCTCAGTAGCCATCGGGCTCCTCCCATTTAACCGGGATTAATAGTTAATTCACATTAAGGATTATAGGCCCGGGTCAGGCGCGGGTCAAGAGGCGAATTCGGAAGGGGCGGTCGGCCGGAGGAGGGGGCGGGATCAATGGCCTTCGGCGTCCGGAGGCCCCGCAGGCCGGGAGCTAACCGAGTCTCTCAAGTTGGAGTCGCTCAGCTCCCGCAGGCCCGCGCGCTCGGATTCGAGGTGGTTCAAGAGCTCTTCCATCTGCCCGCGCTCTTCGCGGAGCCGCGCGAGCTGCTCCCGGCTGACGAGCTTTCCCCGCATTCTCGCGAGGCCGAAGAGGATGACGGCCGCAAGCGACAGGTAGAAGACCCAGCCGCCGAAAAATGAGCTTGCCACGGTCGCGAAGAACGAGAGCAGGAAGATGACGGTGAGGAAGACTCCGAAAAAAGCGCAGCCCGCCTGAAGGGGCGCGGCCTGCTCGCGGCTCCTCGCGGCGTCGATCTCGGCCCCGAGCGTTTCGATCTCTTCGTCGAGCTCAGAGAGCCTCAGCTCGATCGCCTTGAGCTTGCTGCTTCCGTTGGGCTCGGGCGAGAACGTGGCTCCCCGGTCCGGCCTTCGCTCGATCTCCAGGAGGTTGATCGCGTCTTTGTGCCGGCGCACTTGAAACGCGGTGCCGCAGCTCGCGCAAATAACGTTGTCGAAGTCTCGCGGCAATTCCAGGGGAAGCCCGCACGCGGGGCAGATGGTCTTGATCAGGTCCATAGTCTCGGAGCGCTCCGCGTCTAATATGGCGACAATCGGAATTTTCTTCAACTATTTGCCGGGCAGTTTCGTAACGGCTGACGGAGGAAAAATATGACTTACGTTTCATCTCTGCGAAAATGGAGCTGTTCGCTCGCCCTGCTGCTGCTCGTGGCAGGCTCGGGGTTTGCGCAAATAAAGGGGCAATTTGCCGAAGATTTCGTCGCGGGGCGCGTGCCGGGCGACGAAGAGATAGCCGCTCTCGAAAAAGAGGTGGCCGCCCACCCGGATGACTTTCGGCTGGTGAGAAAACTGGGGAAGGGTTACTTCTTTCAATACTTCGGGGAGGGGCGCGCAAGCTCGGCTTCCAAAGCGAGGCTGACGCTGGAGCGAGCGCTCAAGCTGCACGAAAACGACGCCGAAGCGCTCGTCTACCTCGGAGGCCTCGATGCGGTTATCTATGAGAGGTCGAAGGACGAAGGCGAGCGGCAGGCAGCAGGCAGGCTCGCCGTCGAGCGATTGAAGAAGGCGCAGCAGCTCGCCCCCGCTAACGGCGCGGTGCTCTCGGTCGCGGCCGCAAGCTACATCACTCTTGACGATTCGTTCAAGACCGCGCCTCTGGCCGCCGAAGCGATGGAGAGGCTCCGCGCCGGGATGGGGCCTATGTTTTCGCGCTTCTCGCATCACGGACAGCAGCGCATACTGCTCACTCAGGGGCAGGCTTACATCAAGATGGGAGAGGCAGAAAAAGCGCGCGCCTGCCTGGAAGAAGGGCTCAAGGTGGACCCGGAATCGGTCGAGGCGACGATGATCAGGGCCGCGCTCGGAAAGCTGAAGTAGCTTTACAACCGATCCCAGACCCTCGTACCGAATTCAGGAAGAAGTGCGCCGGCTCGGGCGCGATATGAGAGAAGCAGCCGTCTACATATCGCGCCCGAGGGGCGACAATCTTTTCGGCCATTCGCCATTTCACTATCCGCCCTGGTATCGCCTTAAAATATTCGCCTCGATCGTGTATAGTGACTCCTCGCTGCATAACGGTGTAGAGACTCCCTGCATAAAAATGTAGAGGCAATATAAGGAACGAGAATTCTTAATGGCTGATATAGAAACCATAGCGTCGCTCGCCAAGCGGCGCGGATTCGTTTTTCAATCGAGCGAAGTTTACGGGGGGCTGGGCTCGGTCTGGGACTACGGGCCGCTCGGGGTCGAGCTAAAGAACAATGTAAAACGGGCCTGGTGGCGCGCGGTCGTCTACGAGCGCGACGACATGGTCGGCCTCGACTCCGGCCTGCTCATGAATCGCCTGGTCTGGAAGTACTCCGGGCACGAAGAGACCTTCTCTGACCCGCTCGTGGATTGTAGAAAGTGCAAGACCAGGTTACGGGCCGACAAGATAGAAGACGGCAAATGCTCCGTGTGCGGCTCGACCGACCTGACCGAGCCGAGGCAGTTCAACCTGATGTTCAAAACGACGGTCGGGCCCGTGGAAGACGAGTCGGGCCTCGCTTACCTGAGGCCCGAGACGGCGCAGGGGATCTTCGTCAACTTCAAGAACGTCCTCGATTCTATGAATCGGAAGCTGCCCTTCGGCATAGCCCAGGTCGGCAAGTCTTTCCGCAACGAGATCACGCCCGGCAACTTCATATTTCGCACGCGCGAGTTCGAGCAGATGGAGATCGAGTATTTCGTCAAGCCGCCGGAAATCCTGAAGCCCGGCGACCTGACCGATGAAGAGTGGCACGACCGGTGGATCGAAGACCGCTTCAACTGGTACCTCTCGCTCGGCATGCGGGCCGAAAACCTCAGGAAATACGAGCAGCCGAAAGAAGAGCTGGCCCACTACGCCAAGCGAACGGTCGACCTTCAGTACCGGTTCTTCCCCGACCGCGCGGACGAAGAGAAGCAATGGGACGAGCTCGAAGGCATCGCCAACCGGACCGACTTCGACCTGAAGGCCCATTCCAGGAAGCCGGTGGACGGCGAGGGCAAGCGAATAAATCCGGACTCCACGGCAGACCTGACCTACTTCGACCACGAATCGAACAAGCACGTCGTTCCTTACGTGATCGAGCCGTCGGCGGGCGTGGACCGCTCCATACTCGCCTTCCTGATGGACGCGTATCACGAAGAAGAGGTGAACGACGGCAAGCGCGTGGTGCTCAAGCTGCACGCGGACCTCGCGCCCATAAAAGTCGCGGTGCTCCCGCTCGCGAAGAACAAGGAAGGCATCGTCAAGATGGCGAAAGAGATCAAGTCCCGCTTGCAGCGCGGCGGGTCGATTCGCGCCGTGTACGACGATACGGCGGGCATAGGCAAGCTCTATCGCCGCCAGGATGAGGTCGGAACTCCCGTCTGCCTGACGGTCGATCACCAGTCGCTCGAAGACAATGAGGTTACGATCCGCGACCGCGACTCCATGCAGCAGGAGCGCGTGCCTGTGGCCGAGATCGAGGCGATCATCAGCAAGAAGCTCGCCAGAACGGGTCTGTAGGTCGAGGCCCCGCGAGGTTTGCCGCCTGCGGCAAATTCGGCCGGCCGCACCTTCTTCATATTGCGGCCGGCCCATCATCACAAATCGAAAATCAATAGAGGATACTCAAAAGGAGATTTCCCATGAAGACTCTCAAGATGGGCTTGATTATCTTATTGGCGGCCGCCTTCTCAGCCGCCTGCAGCCCGGCGGAAACAGCCAATCAAAACGCGGGCCGAAGCGCGGCCGCCCTGCCGGCCGCAAACGCAAACGCAACCGCAAACAACGCCGGTGCCGAAAAGCCGGCTTCCGACGCCAGGCCGGTTTCCAACGCCAATGCCGCGCAGCTCTATACGGCGAATGCCTGCGCCGGCTGCCACGGGACCGACGGCAAGGGCGTGGTTAAAGACGCTCCCGACTTTACCAATGCCGCGTGGCAGAAGAGAGAGAGCGATCCCCATCTGGTGGAAGATATAAAGAAAGGCAAATTGCCCAAGATGCCCGCTTACGGAGATAAGCTGAAAGACGAAGAGATCAAGGCTCTCGTGGCCCACATACGCACATTCGCAAAGTGACAGGCCCGTCTCCCGGCGTCGGAAGCAGCCGGCGGCGCGGTAATCAAGGGCGGACCGTCTCGCAGGCCCTTGCGCTCCGCCGCCGGCCGAACCGAAGCCATAAATCATACCCGCGCCTTCCTCTTTTCCCTTTACTCCGACGCCGGTATGCTAAAGCCGGGAACCTGATAACGGCGGATGCGTGAGCACAGAAGCATGAACCGAGAAGTCCTGGTCATATGCGAAGCGGTGCGCGAGGCGGGGGGCAAGGCCATGCTCGTAGGCGGCTCCGTGCGCGACCACCTGCTCGGCATAGAATCGAAGGACTACGACATAGAAGTCTACGGCCTTGAGCCGGCGCGGCTCCGGCGCGTGCTCGACCGCGTCGCGACCGTCAATACCGTGGGCGAGCACTTCGCCGTATACAAGCTCGCCTTCGGCTCGGACTCCGAGAGATTCGAGATAGACGTATCTCTTCCGAGGCGAGAGTCCAGGTCCGGGCGCGGCCATCGCGGCTTCATAATCGAGGGCGATCCTTCCATGAGCTTCGAGGAGGCCGCGCGACGGCGGGACTTCACCGTAAACGCGATTCTCCTCGATCCGCTCGCGGGTGAGGTCATCGATCCGTTCGGAGGGCGCGCGGACCTCGAGCGCCGCCTCCTGAGGGCGGTCGCGCCCGAGACATTCATCGAAGACAGCCTGCGCGTCCTGCGCGCCGTGCAGTTCGCGGCGCGCTTCGA
>DATLMR010000432.1:0-19557 GCA_035537555.1 Blastocatellia bacterium | reverse complement strand
CAAACAAAGCACAACTAGCAACAAAGCTACCTCTGCTAGCTTCCTGCTATACCTTTTCATAGTTTCCTCGTGCAGAAAGTGGTTCTTGTGCGAGGGGGGCAATTGAGTCCGACATCTTCCGCCGACTAACGAGAACGAGAGGAACCGAAGCCCACGATCCTCGCGCTCGACGGAAACCCACAATTCACCCTTATTGTTCGCTTGTCTTTTACTGCTTCAGGAAAACCGATTTGCCCGGAAGGGCAATCAGGTTAAACCGAAGCGCCTGCCAGTAAAGTTCGACTTTGTGATCTGTGGCTTTTCAGCCAGGCTACGGGCGAATTGAACCATAGCAGGTTGAGCATGTCAAGAATCTTCATTTCTATAGGACACAACGTTCCTGATTATCCTGTTTAAGCGTCCTCTGGGCGGTTTTTTATGACGGGAAGGCCGGCGCGACGCAAAAAAAGGATGGGTCGATCGACCCATCCTTTTTATTTTTGAATATACCCGGTTTTACTAATAACGGCGCGAGGATCGCTTTCCGTTGACTACGCCCCAGAGCGCCCCGCCTCCGCCGCCAAGCGCGGCGCCCGCAAGCGCGCCTCTCTTACCACCAATGAGCGCGCCGACTACCGCGCCCGCGCCCGCGCCGATGAGCCCTTTAGTCAGGACGCTCTTCCTGGATACACTGCGATTGAACGCCCGGCTCGGCTTTTTGGTGACGGCCAGAGCCGTACCCGTGCCGCCGCCGACGAGCGCGCCTATCAAAGCGCCTTTCTTGCCGCCGATCGCTCCGCCGAGTCCCGCGCCCGCCGCTGCCCCTCCACCTATCAAGAGAGCCTTGCGAGCGGTCGAGCCGATCCCTCGATCTTCTCGCGGCCTGTAATAAACGTCATCGTTCGAGCTGCGGTAGGCCCGGTCGCCCAGCGTTCCGGACGACGTTCTGGAGGAGCTGCCGTAGCTGCTGCGCCCGTAGCGTTCACCATAATAAGCAGGAGCGGAGGATAATGCCGCCGTGCCTGCCGTGCGGCAAAGCTGATTGCGAAGGCTGGCCTGCTGACCCTGGCCGTCCGTGTATCCCTGGCTGAAACCATCCAGGAAACCACGAGAGTTGGCCTCCATCGACGATTCATCCGGGTAGCTCAGACCTGCCACGCCTGCATTGAACCCATCGGCATATCCCGATTTGAAGTCTCCAATATATGCTTCGTTATTCGCGCCGGGGTCCGCAGACAGAGCGGTCTTTAACGCAGGGGCCGATGCCTGATCGTAATTGCCGGCGTTGCTCCGGGGACTGTTGCTCAACGCCAGGACTCCGGCTGCTGCAAGGACGGCTGCCAATAAAACAGCCATGAATCTTGTTGACATGTGCCTTCTCCTCTCTTGAAATCCAATTTGGTAGCGTGAATCGGTACCCGGCTGTTTACTAATAGGTCAGCCACCGTGGAAGGCTTACCTACCATATCGGGTAAACAGCCTCCCATATCCGTACTCGTTCAACGCTCTCCCGCCGTGCAAAAAGCGCCATAAACTGTTTGCAGGCTAAGACGATCTTCTTCTATCTCAATATTAAAGGGTTCGATCGCCTATCATCGGGCGGGTTGATCACGGTTATGATATCGCCTGCCCTCGCCTTTACCTTTGCACGAACCGTGCCGGAATTGAGGACCGTCGTGGTCCGCTCGACTCCATTGACTTCGACGGTGGTCCCCGGCTTGAAACCCGCGCCCGTGATCTCCACCAGTTTCTTCGTGAGCTTGATCGCCGTATCGACCCTCGGAGCGCCCGAGCCCGACACTACCGATGTGTTGAGCCTGTAAAAGCCTCTCGAATTGTTGCTGAAAGCTCCGACCCCGATCACATACCGGCCCGTGTACGGAAGGACTATGTTGAATCTCGGGTCGTCGCCGTCATTCTGATCATTATAAAAATACTCAACTCCCGTTTGCGGGTCGAGCAGATTGATCTCGGCGTCGAGCCGGGAGCCAAACACTTCCGCGTCCAAATCGACGATCAGGGTCTGTCCTGCTTCTGCCGTGAAGCTGTAAAAATCGACATCCGTGCGAACGCCGATCTCGCCGAATATAGTGGAAGGGATTTCAGGGAGCTGCTGCGCCGCGCTGTTGTTCGGCTCGGATTCGTCGACATCTATACCCCGGGTAATGTTCAAGATATAGTCGAAATCAAATCCGCCCAGGTCATCGGCGTCAGTGATGCCGACAATGAGGGTCTCATCGCTTTGCGGAGTGTAGCGGATGATCGGATCGAAGTCTTCATCTCCAACGTCCCTGGCAAGTACCTGGCCCGCAGCGTTGAAGAGAGCTATGTCCGGGATCAGATTGGACCTCGCCAACCTCACGGCGAACGGCTCGATCACGATAGGCACTCCCTTGAAGGCTTCAAAGGCGAAGAAGTCTACGTCATTGAGCACTCTGATCGTGCCGAAAACGTTGACGGGAAGAGCTACGCCCTGCGAGACGGTATCATTGGGCTCGATCTCGAATATGTCGCCGTCTCCGGTGCCGAAGCTTTGAAGCGACGGTAATGCCGCCGCGACTCTTGCCGTCGCCAATACCGCGGCCCTGTCTTTATTGAGTCTCCTCGCTTTTCGAGGGGCCGATTTTACCGACGCCGAGCCGTTCGATTGGATTCTCATAAAGGCGGCCTCTCGGTCGAGGTCGGCCGCGGGCGTCTCCCTGGTCCTGCGCTTCTCGAGGCCGGGCGGCCTACTTATCTTCAGTAAAGTGTCCTGCTCCTGTGCCGAGACCAGGGTTGCGGTCAATAAGACCCCGGTCATTGTGGCCGCGAAGGCCCGTTTTAAGGACTGCGTAATCATATGATTCCTCCGACAGTTCCATCTGCTCCAATCAACTACCTCGCGGTGTGATGAAAGAGAGTGTTTCCGAGTGCGCCGGAGAGAATTCTTTTTTTTTCGGGAGAGGTCCGGCTTTACTGGCTCATTGCCGGTAGGATGAATTCGAAAGACGTTCCGACTCCGACTTCGCTGTCGAAGCTTATCTTCCCGTTATGGAGCTGGACGGCGCGGAACGCCTGAGCCAGCCCGATGCCGGTGCCGCCTTTCCGCGTCGTGTAATAGAGGTTAAATATGCGGTCGCGCGCTTCGGCCGGGATCCCGATCCCCCGGTCCGAAATGGAGATCCTGGCCGAGCCGTCGTCTCCCACGGAGGTAGTGATTCTCAGAGGCCCGCCTTCGGGCATCGACTGGCATCCATTTATGATCACGTTCAACAGGGCCTGCTTGAGCATGTCCGCGTCGCCCTTGACGAAGAGCGGCCCGGGATGGAGCTCGCGGTTTATGGTCACTCCGCGCTCTTCGGCCTCGGTCGATGCGAGGGCCACGACCTGGCTGACGGTCGTGTTCAAATCGAGGGGCTCCAGATTTATCTCGACGGGCCGGGTGAAGTTCAGGAATGTTTGAACGACACGGTCGAGCCGCTTTATCTCCGAATCGAGTATCTCTATCTGCGGCGTCGGGTCCGCGTTGCGGGATTCGAGCTTCGACCTGAGTATCTCGAGATGAATCACCATCGCGTTCAGAGGGTTCTTAACCTCGTGCGCGATGCCGGCCGTGATGCGGCCCAGGTCCGCGAGCTTTTTCGAGAGGTCCCACTGGGATTCGAATTTCTGGAAAGATTCATAATCTCGGAGGCTGACGAGCGCGCCGACCGGCTCGCCCGCGTCCTCGATATACTGCACGGAGGCGAGGAGCTGTCTCTTCCGGTTGCCTTCGGGCACGTGCAGGGTCGTGCGCGCTATGGTCCTCCGCTCTCTGAAGGCGCGCTCGACGAGGTAGACCAGAGGGTGAGCGATTCCAAGGCTCTCGTCAATCGGCAGGCCGGTCAGCTCTACGTCCATCAATCCGAGTATCTGCTCGGCGTCCGGGCTCGCGAGGATAACCCGGCCTTCCCGGTTAATGAGCAACAATCTCTCTTCGAGATGGCCGATCACCTGTCGAAGCCTGCCTCGCATCAGTTCCAGTTCGGTCCTCTCGCCCGCGAGCCTCTCTCCGAGCTGCCTGAGGCGGGTCGTGACTCCCGTCACCATGTCCTCTCTCGGAAGGTCCTCGGCCCTGATGGCCGTGGGGGCGTCGCCGAGGCCGAGGCGGTCGATGCTCGAAGAGATCGCCTCCAAAGGCCTGAGCAGCAGGTTCGCCGAGCTGACGGCGACGATGGCGGCTCCGATTATGGCCAGGAGCCCGATGATGAGGTTGGTCGTGATGGGCGAGAGCAGCTCATTCTTAACGGCCGCCGTCGAAATTCCTACGTGAAGGGAGCCCGCAAACGAGCTTTCACTCGACAGGTCTTTGCGAAACTCGTAAACCGGCGGCCCGAAAAACGCGCGGGCGAGCTGCACGTAGGCGTTCTCTCTGGCGAGCTGTTTCAGGTCGGGCCAGCGGGTCGGCACCTCACCGATCATGTAGCGATTGGCGGCAAGCTCGTAATGCGTATCGGGCTCCGTGACTATCTGCCCGTCTTCATCCGTCAAGTAGAGGAATGTTATCTGGCGCGAGGCCGCGATCGTCGATTCCATGAGGCCGCGGACGCCGGAATTCTCGCCGGCCAGGGCCTTTGACGCCTCTTTGGCCGTCACTGTCGATTGCTGCGCGAGTTGTTGCTGGATCGCGTACGTGATCTGGTTAGACAACTGGCGGGCCTGTTCTTCGGTCCGGTTGACGATGACGCCGGTCAGGTGAGCGATGTTTGCGATGGTGGTGACAGACACGACGAGCGCGACGAGCAGGGTAATGAGCGCGATCTGGCGCGCGCGGACCCCGGGCTTGGGCCAGAGGCTCTGGCGCGCGGGAGTCTGCGATCCGACGCCTTCCTTGACGAGCTGGTTATTAGCTGTTGCGGTTGTAACCACTTTTGCCTGCGAACGTTTCGGGTTCAAGGACGGTCTCCGGACGAGCGGGCACCGCGCCGTCGACTTCTATGATCGGCATTCGGGTCAATCGAGCTGTTCTTCGCCTGCTTCGCGGTACGCTTTCAACTTGTTATGAAGCGTCTTGAGGCTTATGCGCAGGATTTCGGCCGTGCGCGTCTTATTGAACTCCGTGCGCGCAAGCGTGCTCAATATAACTCGCCGCTCGACTTCTTCGAGGGGCATACCGATAGGGATCATCACTCCATCGGTCACAGGCGAGGATTTTTGACCGGTGATATGACCTGGCAAATGAGCCTTCTCTATCTGTTCAACGGGGCAGATGACGACCGCACGTTCTATCACGTTGCGAAGCTCCCGGACGTTGCCCGGCCAGTCGTGCGCGACCAGGGCGTCCATGGCCTCGGTCGAAATCAATCGTGCCGTTCTGTTATGCCGACGGCTCAACTCATCAATCATATGCTGGACGAGCAGGGGGATGTCATCGCGATGCTCGCGCAGCGGAGGCAGTTTGATTGTAATTACGTTGAGGCGGTACAGCAAGTCCTCCCTGAGCGTGCCTTCCTGCACCGCCTTGATCGGATCTTTGTTCGTGGCCGCGATGACCCGCACGTCGACGCTTATCTCTTTCGTCGATCCGAGCCGCCTCACCTTCCTGTCTTCGAGCACGCGCAGGAGCTTGGCCTGGAGCATCACGGGCATCTCGGCGATCTCGTCGAGGAGCAGGGAGCCTTCGTTGGAGATCTCGAAGCACCCTATTCGGCGGTCGGCTGCGCCCGTGAACGCGCCTCTCTCGTGGCCGAAGAGCTCCGACTCCATCAGAGTCTCCGGCACGGCCGCGCAGTTGATCGCGATGAACGGCTGCTCTGCGCGCTGGCTGAGCTTGTGGATCGTGCGCGCGACCATCTCTTTTCCGGTGCCCGATTCTCCCGTGAGCAGGACCGAGACGGAGCTGGGCGCGACCTGCTCGATGAGCGTGTATATCTCGCGCATCGCCTCGGAGTTGCCGACCATGTCTCCGAAAGCCCCGTACTGCCGCAGCTGTAGACGGAGCATCTCGTTTTCGCGCCGCGCCCTGCCGTATTCGGCTGCCTTCCGCAGCACGAGCTGGAGCTTGCGCATATCGATGGGCTTTTCGAAGTAGTAAAACGCGCCTTCGTCCTTTACCGACCTGATCGCCGCGTCGACCGACCCCTGCCCGGTCAGCAGGATCACGGAGGTCTCGGGGTGCTCGGCCCTGATGTTACTGAGCAACTGGAACCCGTCCATCCTGGGCATGATGACATCGGTCACCACGACGAGCGGGGCGAAACTCTCCACGCGCTGCAAGGCCTCGTGCCCGTCCGCGGCGATTTCAGTTTCATAACCCCAGCTTGATACAAGCTCGCTGAGCCCCTGGCGGGCCGGCTCTTCGTCATCCACTATGAGTACGCGCTGGTTCGACATAACTGGAAAGTTTAGCACAAGCCGGTGAACGGCGTCGCAGTTTACAGATTACCGTCTGGCCGAAGCTGAGACAAGAAATCCCGCGCTCAGGCTTTTAACCTTGACCTCTTCATACAAGACCAATAAAATGACCGCCGTCCGGGTCGGGTCTATCCGGGGATTCTGAGATGGACCTGTAATAGTATTCTCGCTCTCGAAAGCCCGGACAGCCCGGCAATCGACTCTGCTGCCAGTCGCTTATGGCGGGCGCGGGTATCGAGTCGAAGGTGAGACCTGGCCCTCGAATTACGTCTTTTTGGACTTAGCATTGCGGCCCCCGGATATCCGGCCCCGGTTCCGGATGATTTGAGAAAGCCCGAATTCATTTTCATCCGATTCAGGTTTATTGAAAGCCTGAGCGACTCATCTGTCGCGATGGCATTTCAGAATACCTGTCTTTCATTCTCCCGGACGTTGACGACCTTCGATTCACGCGATTCGCATTCGTCCGCGGTGTCTATCGCAGGTGACCGCGTCGGGTCCACCGGGTTGCGGGAGCGAAGGCAGGCCGTCTCGCCCCGCTCCTTTCGCTCTACTTTTTACAGACTCTCGGCCGAGGCATGCCGCTATTCGACCTGTCTCATAGATGAAGGAGGATACTCATATTAAAAATCCGGGGAGCCATCTCAAGCATCTGGCTAGTCTGATGCTCATCACGATTCTGCTAACTGTCGGGCTGGTCATGTCGGGAATTCCCTGGAAGCCGGGGAGCGGCTCGGCAAGCGCGGCTTCTTCCCCGGGCGCGAAGCCGCAATCCTCGGGACTCGATGCCGCCCGCCACTCCGTTTTACAAAAGCTCTACGCGCAACTGAGCGGCGGCGCGCCTTTCTCCGACGAGGAGACGGCCATACTGCGCCGGTTCGCGGGCGGAAGGGAAGTCGGTGAGATCGAGGCCGACGTCGTGGCCTCGCGCGCGCTCTATGATTATTACGTTGCCGTAAAGAGCCTCACGCGCGAACAGTCCGAGCTGTTCGGCCGGTACAGGACCTTCGTCGCAAGGCGCGGTCAGGACATAGCCGACCTTAAGGCCCGGCTTGTCGAAAAGCGCAAAGCATACGCGGCTGCGAATCCGCCGCCGATTCCCAATGCTCCCCCTTCAAACGATTTATGCTCGGGCGCGGTCGTCATTCCATCCGCCGGGCCGTTCCCGCACTTGACGCCGGTCGTGGCCGATATCACCGACGCCACATCGACGCAAGACGCGGCCCCCCCTTCCTGCCAGACCAGTCAGACCCGGAGCATCTGGTATTCGTTTACTCCCTCGGCGACGGCGACCTATACGATTTCATCCTGCGCGTCGGATACCGCGACCACGGTCGAAGATACCATCATTCAGATATACCCCGCGATGGCCGGTTGCTCGGTGGGCCTCACCGAGCTTCAGACGACCGACGTGACCGACGGCTGCGCCGACGACGAGTGCGTGACCGAAGCGCTTCAGGCCGTCGTGACGACCCGCCTTGACGCGGGCACTCAATATTTCATCGTGGTCTATGAATTCGACAGCACGCCGCCGCTGCCTAACAAAACGGCCGTCCAGTTGAAGATCAGCCAGTTGTTGCCGCCTTCAAACGACACTTGCGGCAATGCGATCCCGCTCACGCTGGACACGCCGGCCGAAGGACGCCTTCAGGCGGCCGCGAACGATTACCAGCTTTCCGGGTCGGCGTGCTTTACCGGGATCGGCCAGACGGCCTCCCTCGCGCGCGGGCGCGATGTCGCTTACTCGTTTACCGCGCCTTCGGCGGGGCTGTATTCGGTGAAGGTCTACGATTACTCGGACTTTTCGTCCGACCTCGTGGTCTATGCCGCGACCTCGTGCCCGACCGGCACGGCGCCCATCACCGTGGGCGCGTGCCTTGCGGCTTCGAATCGCAACGGAGACGGGACCGCCGAAGAGTTGAGCTGCCTGAACATGTCGGCGGGACAGACCCTGACCATTATAGTGGATGAGAATCTCGCCACCACGGGAGCCGAATTCAAGATCGAGGTGAACCATTGCTCTCCCGAGACGGAGCCGAACGACACTCCGGCCACCGCGGACCCATTCGCGCAGGGCACCGCGGGGGCGATCCAGTCTGCGGGCGACGTGGATCTTTATTCGCTCGGGACTCCGGCGGCGAACTCCCGCGTCTTCGCGCTCGCCGATGGCAGCGCGGCCGGGTCATCCGATTTCGACCTGCGAGTCACGACGGCGACCGACACGCTTCAGTATGACGACGCGAGCAACGACGAGAATTTCGGTTCGCTCGCTCCGAATATCGCGGGCGCGATAGCGACGGGCGCGCCGACATTCTTGAGGGTCAACCAGTTCGACCCGTCCACGGCATCCGAGCCTTACAGGCTCTACTCCGTCGTCCAGCCTCCAATGGGATCGGCCACGGCGGAGAGCGAGCCGAACGATACGATAGCGCAAGGCGATTCGGCCGCGAACAACTATTTCACCGGATCGCTTGCGGGACCTGCCCCGTCCAACGATGAAGATATATTCGCCTTCACGGGCGCGGCGGGCGACCTCTTGTTCGTGGGCCTGGATGCGGACCCCCTCCGCAACAACACGCCCATCAACGCGGCGATGGACCTGCTCGACCCGGCGGGCGTCGTGGTCGCAAGCGTCAACGACACGGCGGGCTTCTCTTCTACGACGCCGGGCGCGGGGAGCCTCTCTTCCTTGACTCCCTTTTCGCCGTCCGAAGCGCTCACGTTCAGAGTCGTCACGCCCGGGACCTACTACGTCAGGGTGAAGATCGGCACGGCCTCCTCGGGGTCCAACGGCGCGGGCGACTACCTTCTTTCAATATCCAAGAACGGCGCGGTTGGCGGAGGCGGCGTCTGCTCTTTCATGATCAGTCCGACCAGCCAGAGTTTCACGGCGAGCGGCGGTAACGGATCGGTAACCGTGACCGCGGCCGCAGGGTGTGCCTGGGTTGCGGCGACGACCTCCGGTTTCATCACCATCAATTCGGGCGGCACGGGTTCCGGCAACGGCACGGTCCAGTTTAGCGTCGCGGCCAACCCGGGAGCCGCGCGGAGCGACACCATAACGGTCGCGGGGCAGACCTTCACCGTCGATCAGGCCGCGAATGCAGGCCAGGCGACCTTCGACGCCTCGGGCACGGTTACCTTAGCGACGGGTGGGGCTCCGCTTCAGTTTGCGAGGCTGACCTTCACGAGGCTTTCCGGCACCGGGGCAATCCCCGCGCCCGTCACGACCAACGCGAGCGGAAACTGGACCCAGAGCGGCTTTGAGACCGGCTCGACCTACAGGGCCACTCCGACCCTGAAGCGCTTCACCTTTGCTCCGGCCTTCCGCGACTTCAGCGCGGCAAGCGCGAGCCTTAATTTCACGGCGAGCAAGAACGCGGATACGACCGGCGTTTTCCGCCCGTCAAACGGGGCTCTCTTCCTGAAGAATGCCAACGGGACCGGATTCGCCGACATCGTGCTCACGTATGGATTGCCGGGCGACATCCCCGTTTCCGGCGACTGGAACGGCGACGGCATCGATACCATCGGCGTATACCGTAACGGCAATTTCTTCCTGCGCAACTCCAATACTAACGGGTTCGCCGACCTCGTAGTCGCTTTCGGAGTGGCGGGAGATCAGCCTGTCGTCGGCGACTGGAACGGCGACGGCATCGATACCATCGGCATCTACCGCAACGGCACCTTCCTGCTCCGTAACTCCAACGTG
This sequence comes from Blastocatellia bacterium, assembly GCA_035537555.1. Lineage (GTDB taxonomy): Bacteria > Acidobacteriota > Blastocatellia > UBA7656 > UBA7656 > DATLMR01. The sequence goes on along the minus strand of DATLMR010000432.1, from coordinate 9,494 downwards.
AGCGGCGACCCGGAGATCGTCTTTAGCCTGGGTGTCTCAGGGGACGTGGGAATTTCGGGCGACTGGAACGGCGACGGCATTGATACCACGGGAGTCTTCCGCCCGTCGAACGGCGCCCTCTTCCTGAAGAACGCCAACACGACCGGCTTCGCGGACATTTTCCTGACGTACGGGCTTCCGGGAGACCTGCCGATAACTGGAGACTGGAACGCGGACGGGCAGGATACCATCGGCGTTTACAGGAACGGAGATTTCCTCTTGAGGAACTCTAATACAAACGGTTTTGCCGACATAGTCTTCACGCTCGGCGTGAGCGGCGACCAGCCGATCAAGGGGGATTGGAACGGGCTGCCTTGACCGTTTGAACGCGGCCCGGCGGTGAAGGGCCGCACGTTTGCGACAGGAAAGAGGATTGGCTTTTGACCAATCCTCTTTTTCTTATACCGGAGAGCCGAGGTCAATCATCGGTCAATCATCAAGGGTCCACTTTTCGATGAAGACATCCATCTGGCCTCCGCATACCATGCCCTCGCTCTTGTCATAATCGTCCGATAGATTGAAGTGGTAAAACCCGGCTCTCCCCGACCGCATGACTTCGCGCGCCTCGGCCCAGATGTCAGCCTCGACGCAGCCCCCGCCCACGGTGCCGATGAAGGACCCGTCGTCGAATATGACCATCTTCGCCCCGGTCACCTGGGGAGTCGATCCTCTGGTCTTTACTATGGTCGCCATAACGGCTTCCGCGCCCTGCTCCAGCCGCGCGATCATCTCCAGGTAAATCTCGGCCGGGCTCATCGGCTTCATGTTGGTCGATCTCTTGCCTTCTTTTGCGGCCATAATTCCTTTCCCTCGACAATGTCGTTTCATTATAGACCCGAGCCCGCCCCGAGAGAAGAAGCCCGCGGGATTGCTCAGGCGATGAGCCTCATCACGGAGCCGGTTTGTTCTCCTGCCGCAGGTTGGCCCGCGCTTCGTTTGAAGCCAGACGCGCGGGCGTGTATCCCGGATCGAGCTGGAGCGCCTTATCGAAGGATTCTATGGCCTCATGGAAATGGCTGTTGGCCGCGAAATAGATGCCCCGGTTCGTGAGCATGCTGACGTAGACCGGAAGCACTTTCAGCCTCACTACGTCATTCTCATCAAATGCAATCGAGCCGTCAGCCAGGCCTCGCGTGACGAGGCTCAGATCAGGCGGGGGCTGGTACGCGCGCTCCGTCGAGAGCTTGAAGACCAGGCCCTGCGGGATGAACTGAAAAGTTGAAGCCAGCGAGGAGGTCAGCTCATCGCCCTTGTTACTGGCGTTCGGAGCGATCTCTTGAGTTACGTAAACCGGGGCCGTTTGAGCGTGCGTATTGACGAAGGCGAGAATCATTTCGTGGAAGCCTGTATTGATTCTCCTGTTCAGGGTCGGGTCGCTATCGTAAATCTTCGGCTCGCGCTCCCATCGCTTCAAGTCTTCCAGAAAAGCGTCCACCTTGTCCCTCGAAGCGGCGAGCAGGCTCGGGTATGCCCTCGCGAGGTAATCGAAATACCAGGACCGTCTGAGCAGATTTACGTCGATCGCCACAACGTCCTCGCGCTTGTGCTCGATCTCCCGAAAGTACAGGAGGGGGGAATATACCTGCCAGTCCAGAGTGAGCAGCATGCCGCCCGGCTCGATGGGCCTCAGAGCATTCTCGACATAATCCTGCGCGATCCTATACCGGCTGCGGTTGCAGTAGGGCAGGTTGCCCGCGAGCGCCGCGCCCGAAACGATTATGACGGCCGCCACGGCTGCCGGCAGGCCGGCCGTTGCCTTGATCCGGCCCGGAACCGAAAACAGCCATCGCGTGCCCATCCCCGCCGCGAGAGTGATGGCGACGAAGGCAGGGAGATAGTAGGCGTCTTTGTCTTCCGCAATCTCGTAATTGAGCGCGTACGCCAGGTCCGCGGCTATGATGAGCAAGAGAAACCAGAGAAGAGCCCGGTCTGCCTTGAAGGCTCGAACGAAGCCCGCCAGCGCCAGGACGATCGCGAGGGGGAACCATCGGGGGCCGAATTCTCGCAGAGAATAACCGGCGAACTCGGAAAAGTGGGCGCCGAGTTTTTCTGGAGAAAAAGAGAAGAAGACCTGATACTGTCGCCCCGAGACGTGCCACCAGAGCTGTTCAAGGGTTCGGGGATCGCCCCAATTGATAAGGGGAGACTTTGCGGCCGCAATCGGAAGGAACGCGTATATGGCGAGCCCCGCCATCGAGCATAGAGCGGCATATAAGAGCCGCCTGCTCGCAAAAAAACCGGCCCCCTCGGTCGAATAGACGAGCGCGGCAAGGCCGAAGACCGTCATCCCAACCGTCACGTGGTGCACTCCCAGCGCGAGCCCGAAGATGAACGCCGCCCAGTAGAGCAGGCCGTCCACACCGGAAACTTCCCGCCCGCCCGATCTCCTCTCTATGATCCCGCGCCGCCACATGACCATCAGCAGAAATATTACCGCGATCAGGAATGTGTTCAGAGTGTAAACCTCCGCTATTGTCGCATAGGACCAGAGGGTTCGAGAGAAGGCCATCAAAAAACCCGAGGCCAGGGCCGGGGCGAGCAGGAAGAGAGTTTGTCCGGGCCCCGAATCCAGCTCTCTGTCCCGTTCGGGTCGGCCGGGCGCGGTTAGCGAAGACTTCTTCCGGCTCCGAACGCGCCCGGGTCTCTTCTGCGCCTTATCCTTCGAAGGCGCGATGCCCGAAGGCGTTCGCAAAATCTCTACCACGGCGAGCGTGACGGTCGAGGCGGCGAGCGCGGCAAAGAGAGCCGAGGCGAAATTTACTCTCTGGGCGACGCTCCCCGCGGGGACCAGAGTCGCGATGTGAGAGAGAATTACGTAAAGCGGAAAGCCCGGAGGGTGCGCGACGCCGAGGCTCGCGGCCACCACTGTCAATTCGCCGCTATCGACCAGCGTGACGGTCGGAGCGAGGGTTGCCGTATAAACCACGAGCGCGGAGACGAATACAATCGCCGACGCGATGATCTCGGCTCCGAATAGACCCGCGCTGTTGAGAGAGCGGCTAGTCTCGGCGGCCGGGTTCTTTTCTTCAGCCGGGCCGCCGATTCTGATCTTTGAGTTGGCCATCGCGGTATTATCGTTCCCAAAATTGTGGAATTCCGCAAGGCCGTGGAGCCGCCAGTTCTCAAACTTCATCCTCGATAGCCGAAAATTTCGATTAACCGTCGGCGCGCCCGTAGCTCGTGAAGCGGACCGTGATAATCACTCGGGTGGGGCGGCGGCCGGCCACTACGTCATAGTCGGCCTTCGTATAGGCGGGAAACCAGAAGTTGTCATGGTTCTGGAAATAGGTCTCGAACTTTGGAGCCCGCCGATTCCTCTGTTCGGGAAGGGCAAGGCCGGCAACTTTGACGACCAGGAAGTCCTCGTCGTCGATCCAGACGCGCCCCTGCAAATACCGCTCGGAGCTCTTCTCGGGATCGGGCATTCTCACTTTCGGCTTCACGTCGAAGACGAACGTGCTCAACTCGTCTATGCTCTCTCGCCCGACGTAAGCGAAGTCGTATTGCTTCATGGTCTCGGGCGTAACCATGAAGCTGTAAACGCGCAGGAGTTTATTCACGCTGTTGGAAGCCACCGAGAGATCGCTCGGCAGCGTGGAGGTGGTCTCCAGTATCTTCTCCTGCTCGTTGCCCTGGCCGTCGTAGGAGATTTTCGAGAACCTGTAGTACTTCGCGGTGATGATGTGGGCCAGACTCACGGTCTCAAGGGTCAGCTCTGCATAGTATGTATATTTCCTGAGGGCGTCCCAGGCTCGCTTTCCACTCTCCTCCGCGCGCGCGAGGACCTCGGCCGGGTTCGGTCTCTGGCCCGCCCCCCTGATCGAGCCGCCGCCCGGCGGCCCGAACGAGAGCGCAAGGAACGCGGCGGCCATTATACCCGCGCGTGCCATGTTCGGTGATCTGCTCGATCGAGATCGCCTCATCGCTTCGGCCCCTCTCCCGGACGTGACCCGTTTACGAAAGCGGACGGTGATTCATGAAATGAGAATGAAAGATTGCCCGGAGTTTGCCTGCATATTATCGAAGCCTCGCCGGGCGGCTGTTTCAGGACCGCGCCCGGCGAGGCTTCACTCGCGCGAAAAATGGATGCGAACTATTCAAGCTCTGACGGAGGCTTCTTCGTCGGCTTTGGCTGCTGCTTCTCAGGCGCGGGACGGACCTGGTCCGCGGAGTTTTGCTCGGGCGGCTTATTGGGATCGACGGGCTTCTTCGCGGCCGGTACTTCCTTGTCTTCTTCGCCCTCGCCAAGCCTGATGTCCGTAGAGAACTTTCTATACTTTGTGTACTTGACGATCACCCTTATGCGCTGGCTGTTGCGCTTGAACTCCAAAACGTCGTCCGCATACACGTAGGTAGGGAACCAGTACTTGCCGTCGATATTTTCGCGGTAGCTTTCAAACCGGGGGTACTGGTGATCATCCGACTCCGGCACGGCCTGCCCGGCCACCTTGACTATCTGCAGGTCCTGGTCATCCACCCAGATTCGCCCTTCGAAGTAACGCTCGCCCTTGCGAATCTGCTTCGGCCTGACGTTGAAGACGTACGTGTTCAACTCGTCGGCCTTCTCTTTGCCTACGTATTCGACATTGTACTTGGGCAGCTCTTCCTGAGTGAGGGCGAACGGCTGAATGCCGGCCAGATCCTGCAGGTCCTCCGGCGTCACTGTGATGCCGCTTAGAGTCGGGGACGGAAAGTAAGTGATCTTTTCAAAGCGCGTCCCCCGGTCGTCGAAGACGATCTCTGATAACCTTTCGTACTTGCCTGTGATGGACCCTGCCTCTCCTATGGTCAGGAAGGTGACATCCTGCGTAAACGTGTAATTACTCCTCGCGATCCTGTTCTCGCTTTCCGCCGCGGCGAACCGCCTGATGATCTCTTCGACGGGAGGTTGCCCTCCCGATTGAGACGACCTGTTCTGTGCCGCCAGAGGAATTGAAAACAGAAGCGTGAAGGCGAATATTAAACCGGCAAATCTGGTATACATGCTCTTCTCCTGATGCTTCACTCGATTAATAGTACTTTCTTGAAAGCCGACCCCGCAAGTTTCCGGGCTGCCGAGTGATTTAGTTGGATGTCCTCAAGGCTTTTTCTGTTGGATTGGAGCTGGCCGATTTAAGGGACTGCCTCGCCCTCCTCTAGGGTCTCAAGCGGGAAGGTACTTGGAGAGCATCGAGATCAAAGCGCTGAAGTCTACAGGCTTCGTGACGTAATCGGTACACCCGGCGTCCCTGGCCTTGATTTGAAAGTCCAGCAGGTCGTGCGCCGAAAGAGCGATGATCGGTATGCTTGTCATAGACTCGTGCTGGCGTATCTGCTTGGTCGCGCTCAGCCCGTCGATTACCGGCAGCGAGAGGTCCATAAGAATCAAATCAGGCTTGTTGTTTATCGCAAGATCGATCGCCTGAGCGCCATCCTCGGCTTCCAATACCTCGTAGCCTTCGAATTCAAGTAGCCTGGATAATGAAAATCGGCTGTCCTCAAAATCTTCGACCAGGAGTACCCTCTTTCCTGTTCCAATCACTACTTCTTTCCTTTCAGCGCTCATAACCTCTTCTTACTCGGCTCTGCCCTGTTTTCTTACAAGCGCATTTTAACAACAATCTCGACAGAAACCAATAATGCTTTTCTAAGCATCTCAATTATCCCCTTCCTGTATCGATTCGATTCTGTTAAGGTTAATTGCGTACTTAAATCGTTCAGGACCGGGGGAGACATATGTCTCGTTTTATTTCATTTAGCCTTATAATGCGCGGCCAGTTGTCCGATCAGTAAGATCATGTGAGATGGCACGATGGTTGCCTCGCCTAACTTAGTATCTGGTGTAATCAAGTCGGATCTGTCAGCAAAGGCTCGAGGAGTTGAGCCACATTAGGAAAAAAATAATGGCCTCTGAAAAGACAGCCAAGTACATAGAATCGATGGAGGGTTTAATCATGAATAAAACAACCAGGATTTCGGCAAGTCTTTTTTTATCGCTTGCTCTCTTGTTAACGATTGGAGTTCCCGCACTGGCCCAGCGCGCATTAACCGTGCCCGCGGGCACGGTGGTTCCTCTCACTATGGATACATACCTGAGTTCGGAGACTTCGGGAGTAGGCGACAGGTTCACCGCCACGGTCTCTCGCGACGTGATCGTGGACCGGCAGCTTGCGCTTCCTTCGGGAACGAAGATTGAAGGCCACGTGACGAACGTGAGCCGCTCCGATAGCAGGAGCCGGGCCGGTACGATAGCTATAGCCTTTGACAGGGTGATGCTTTCAAACGCGGATTCGGTTCCGGTAGACGGCACCTTGACGACTCTCGATGAGTCAGCCCGCCGTCAGATCGAGAACGCGGACGCGGAAGATAACATCGAAGGACGCAGCCGCACCCGCAAGGCCGTCGTATTCGTCGGCGGAGGCGCCGGAGCCGGGGCAGTGATCGGCGCGGTCGCGGGCGGAGGGAAAGGCGCGGCCGTAGGAGCGGGAGTTGGAGCTGTCCTCGGAACGATAGGCGTGCTGCTCAGTAAAGGTGAAAAAGCCGAGGTGACGCCGGGAACCGAATTCGGCATGATGGTCGAGCGGTCATTCAATGTAAATTCCAATGTAAATTCGCCCAATGTCAATTCGTCGGGCGTGGCCGGGGATTCCGACCCGGGCTACCAGAGCGACCGGGGCATGCAGAACGTGGACATGACTTTCACTTCAGCCGAAGCGATCAGGTCCGCGCAAGGCGTCCTCCGCGACCGTGGTTTTTATAACGGCACCGTCAACGGAGTGATGACGCCCGGGACCCGCGCCGCGATTCGCCAGTTTCAGCGCGACCGCAACCTTAACGAGACCGGAGACCTCGACTTGAGAACGGCTCAGGCGCTCGGGATAGCGGGAGAGCGAGGCTCTCAGACGTCTCTGATCGATATCGAAAATCCCGCGGCGACCAGACTCAATCGGGACAGCATTCGTTACACCGTAACCGGCCGCACCCGTACCGGCGGCTACAGAGTCACGACCGACAGTTTCGTCAACGGAAACACTCTTCACGTTTACGTGCGTGGCGTCGCGCCTCGCAATCCCGCGAGCACCGCTGTTGATTTTCACCGGATAGACCAGACGGTGGACAATGCGTCGGGCGTGACCCGCGTCATCTTCCACGGAGCCGAGAGGGACATCACGGTCGATCTTTCATCGTCCGGCAGTGGCAACACGGACAATGGGAACACGGGCACAGTTCCTTCCGGACCCGGCAGTGCCAGGCAGATCGCTTTCCTTGCCAATCGCCTGCTCAATGACTACTCGCGCGACTTGAACATCCGGACCACTCGCGGGCAGGTTACCTTCGACGGAACGCGCGCCCTGCGCGGGCCGGAAGTCGAGCTGCTCTTCCACATCAACAGTCTGAAAGCGGCGGCCGAGCTCTACAACCAGATGGCCACGACCATAACGGACTCCGAAGCGAATCGAAGCGCCGCCGAGTCGCTCTCGCGGCAGGTGCGCCTCGTCCACCGAGCCCTCAGGCGTAACGATTCCGCCTTGAGGCTCTCAACGGTCGTAAGAAACGACTGGGACCAGCTCAAGGCTGAGCTCAGGAACATCGGCCTGACCGACTCGATTCTCGATAGCGACAACGATCGTTAATTGAGTCTCATGCGATAGGGATCGAGCCGGTCCCTATCGCAACCCGGTCACGTGTTTCCTTCAACGCGGCACGTTCTTAACATCTCGAATAAGGGCAGCCTTCGCCGTGAAAGCTGGAAGCCCTGGGCTGCCAATGGACCAACGTATGAGCGATCATGAATCGAGCAGTCAATTACGATTGAAAGCTGCCACATTGCTCGTTTGCGACGCGGCGGGCCGTGTGCAGGCGGTCTCTTCGGGATCTACCTCGCCCGCCTTCGGCGCCGATGCCGTGCAAAAGCATTATGCCGAGGTCTTCGGAGCGAACTCCGGTATAACTCTCTGGTTGACCGAGCACTTCGAGCGAGCCAGGAAACAGGGCCTCTATTCGGCCGAATCGAATATTCAGAACGGCCTGGTTCCCCTGTCTGTAAAATTAGAGACTCTGAAGTCGGACGGCGAGCTCTTCGGCTTTGCCGTTCACCTCACTCCCATCGACTCACGCAAACAGGTGGCGACGCTCAGCGAAGGAGATGCCATAGTCACCAGGCAGGAGTGGCACGACGTTAAAAATCATCTCGGCGGGCTGAAACTATACGCAACATTTCTGAAGAGAAAACTGGCTTTGGGCGAGGACCAGCAAATAGTCGAAAAGATGTTACAGGGTATCGACGTGCTCATCGAGCACCTCGCAAAGATTCGCAGAGGAGAATCGCAGTGAAGAGACGGTTCAATATTTTAGTCATCGATGACGAAGCCAACATGCTCGACGCCCTCAGGCTCAACCTGGAGCAGGCGGGGTATTCGGTGTCCACGGCGAAGACGGGCCAGGAGGGCGTGGCCCTGTTCGACAGCGGCGAATACGACCTCGTCGTCTGCGACCTTCAACTCCCCGACATGGAAGGGACCGAAGTGCTGAAGAAGGTCAAAGAGAAACGCCCCTCGATCGAAGTCATAATAATCAGCGGCTACGGGTCGGTGTCGAAAGCGGTCGATGCCACGAAGGCCGGGGCTTTCCATTTCGTCGAGAAGCCGTTCGAGTTCGACGCGCTGCAACTGCTGATCGACCGCGCGCTCGAACGCCAGCTCCTGATCGAGGAGAGCGAAGGCCTGCGGCGGACTCTGCAACAGCGCAACACCTACGGCGACATAGTCGGTCGCTCCAAACAGATGCAGAACATCTTCGAGATGATAGAGGCGGTGGCGAAAAGCGACGCCAATATTCTGATCGTCGGAGAGTCGGGAACGGGCAAAGAGCTGATCGGCAACGCCATCCATTACAACTCGCATCGCGCGAAGGGGCCTTTCGTTAAGGTCAACTGCGCGGCCCTGCCCAAGGAGCTGATCGAATCCGAGCTGTTCGGCCACACGAAGGGCGCGTTTACCGGCGCCCAGCGCGACAAGGAAGGGCTCATCGCGCGCGCAAACGGCGGCTCGCTCCTGCTCGACGAGATCGCCGAGATGCCGCTCGAGCTTCAGCCCAAGCTCCTGCGCGCGCTTCAGGAGCGCGTCTATTACCGGCTCGGCAGCGAGCGTCCCGTCGAGGTCGATTTCCGCCTCATCAGCGCGACCAACAGAAACCCGCCCGAGGCCGTGCGCAGCGGCAGCCTGCGCGAAGACCTGTACTACAGGATCTCGACGATAACGATCGAGGTCCCGCCGCTCAGGGAACGGCCCGACGATATTCAGCTGCTCGCGGACCATTTTCTCAAGACCTTCGCCGAGAAGTACCAGAAGCCCGTGCACGCATTCTCTCAGCCCGCGATCTCGGTGATGTACAACTATCACTGGCCCGGCAACGTCCGCGAGCTGGAGTCGGCGGTAGAGCGGGCCATTTTGCTGTCTAAAGGCGAGCAGATAGAA
>DATLMR010000431.1:0-7667 GCA_035537555.1 Blastocatellia bacterium | reverse complement strand
TCGATCTCCGCTGGCTTTCGCGAGCGCGTATATGAAGTTGTCGAACGAGGCGACCAGCACCCGATCCGCCACGACTACCGGCGCGGCTTCAATCGCCGCGCCCGTGCGCGACCGCCACCTGAGCTTGCCCGTGAGCGCGTCGACCGAGTAGGCATACCCATCACCCGATCCGAAGTAGAGAACAGGGCCGTCGATCGCGGGCCTGCCGATTATCTTGCCGCCCGTCTGCACTCGCCATAGAAGTTTCGCGTCTTCGGGCTTGATGCTGTACAGAGCGCCGTCGTCGCTCCCGAAGTAGATCGCCCCTTCGGTTACGAGCGCGCGGCCGCGGACCACGTCCTGGGTCGGGAACTTCCAGACCGGCTCTCCGCTGCTCGCGGCAAGGGCATATAGAGAGCCGTCGGCGCTCCCCACGTAGATGCGATCTTTCCCCAGAGCGAGCGACGAGGTGAAGCGCCGCTCATAATCTCTTACCCAGAGCGTAAGCCCGGTCCCCTTATCGACCGCGCGCAATGAGGCCCCCGCCTCCGACCCGTCTTCCGCGATCCTGCGCGAGGCTATGTACACGGAGGATTCGCCGACGGCGATCGGGGCGCTGATCAACCCTCCCGGCTCGCTCGTCCAGAGCAGGGAGCCCGTGTCGCGGTCGAGGCAGACGGCCCGGCCGCCCACGAGCGGCAGGTAGATGCGCGCCTCGTCGAGCGTGGGGAGAATCGACGAGGCGCTTTCGGTCAGGTACTGCCACGACCTTTTAAAAGGCAGGGCCAGGGGTGATGTCGATGTGGCTCCGGCCTCGGAGAGAGACTCCTGACGGGCGGACCCGGCCGCCTTAGCGCCCGGATTCCTGGCGGATTCCTGCGCGGTGGCAACCGCGCCCTTCCGCTCCGCGCCGGGCAGGCCGAGAGCAAAGACCGAGGAGAGAATTATCGAAATGGCTTTATGCATTTGATTCAGATATTGCCGGGTAATACCTGGGAGCGCGGGCTCACGGCCCGCATGCTTTTATCAACACGACCCGCCGGAATAGAACCGGTCGCGCCTGACTATTCTATTGCGCGCCGCGACGGATCGTCAAAGTATACTCAGGTGAGAGGATTATAAGCGCGGATAGGTTGCAGGGGGGGACTGATCCCTGCCGGATGATCGCCGGAAAGAGCGAGGCGCGTTCCGGCGATCACCTCCGAGGGTCGAAGCCGTATCAACGAGCGGCGCGCGAGGTGAACTTATCTCTCAGACCGCGATTGTAGGCCTGGCCTCGCTCGAATCCCTTTCGGAACGAGTCTTCAGAATAAATATCTCCGAACCGCTCGCGCAAACGGTCACGGGATTCATCGTAAGAACCATCGCGCAGATCCGGATGCTGGGCGCACTCGAAACCGCGTCGATAATTCGACTCATCGGCGGCGAATTCTCTGCCCTCGGCTTTGTAGGACTCTTCTTCCGCATCACGGAGGCCCATCCACCAGTCTTCGCGGGCCGAATCCAGGCTCTCGGCCCCGGCCCGCGCCATGAGCGCGCCCGCGGCTATCGTCTGGTCGTCGCCATCGGTCAAAGCGACGAGGACGGTGCGCCCGCGCCTTACGGCGTCTTCATAAAGATAGACTTCATCCTTCGGCAGCCCGTCCGCCATACCCTCTTCGAGTGCGTTTCCGGCCGCCGCGCCTCCGACCGCGCCGCCCAGGCCGAAGAGCGCCGCCGCTATTATGCCCGTCGCCATAATGGGGCCGACTCCAGGCACCAGGAGACTGGCCGCGGCCGCTCCAAGACTCATGCCGCTGGCCGCCCCCAGAGCGCCTCCGACCACCCCGCCGATTGCTCCGCCCATGCCGGGCTGTTCGGTCTCGGTCGTCGGCACCTCTTCGATCCGGTCCGCCGAAGCGCCGGGGCTTATAAGGCTGAGATTCTCTTCCTTGATTCCGATCGAGCGCAGGTCTTCGATCGCCCGTTCCGCATCCGCTCGCGATGTGAATATTCCAACAGCACTCTTCATTTAACTTCTCCTTCCGGCCTTCCTCTTCCCATGGGCCGGTGTTGATTTGTAACCTTCCCGTACTACTGTCCAGGCGGAATCTCATTAAAATGCCTGTTTTTAAGTCAGGCGATCCGCTTACCCAGGCTCATACTTCAGTAAGGGGCAATAATAGTGCCATATCCACTCTCGGAGGCAGGCCTGAGGAATCGAAAGCCCGCTTCTCTGGCGGCAGGATAAAGATTGATTCCCGGCGGAAAATGTTATCGCCGGTCTTTCCTTGGTTCGGGGATGATATTTTCCATTTAGAAATATCGATCAAGGGTGCGATTACCGGGTAAGGAGGTAGAACCATCCGGGTGTGGATGCGCGGTCACGTCGGAGGAGGTCTTCCACGAGAAAGCCCTCTTCGAGGGCGGCCAGGAAAGCCGCGCGGGTGGCCTCGCGCCACGCTCTTCCGACCGCAGGGTTCCGGTCTTTGAGAATATTGATGTCGTGCGGAATCTCGATCAGGCAGCTATTGCCGGACAGGTGAGCGCTGAAATCCGAGAGGCGCGGCTCGTCGCCCACCCTGCGAACGAGGAGAGGAGCGGCCCGGCTTTCGGGGTCGATCTCTCGATTCCCGGGCATGGGGGTGAGCTCGCGGGCTGTTATGCGGCTCTTGACCCGGTCGCTTTCGAGCAGCCACGACACCCAGAGGCGGTCTGTCCCGAAGCCCCGGTGCAGAGGGCTCGATGAGGCTTCGCCGTAGAAGTTGACGATGTAGCGGCGGGATATGACTCCGAGCTTGTTGAAATTCAGGTGCGCGTTCAGGCTTTGAAGAGGATCAAATGTCCAGGAGATCGTCTCGACTCCTTTGCCGAGCGTGAGGTCACGCTGGGCGACCTTAAGATAGAAACCGGCCTGAAGGTTGCGGCAATCGTTCCTTACCGCGAGCATATGCGAATGGATCGAGAGTCGGCCTTCTTCTAAAGCGGGGAAGCCGTAGGCGAAGCCGATCATCCTCTCGCCTTCGAACGCGCCGAGCGCGATCCCGCCCGCGTGAACCGTGGCGACGAGAGTGGCCATCGGCACCACGTCGAGGTCGCTGAACCCCCACGCCTCTTTCTGGATATCTTCTATAGCGTGGTAGTCGTCTTCCGTACGCGCTTCGCGTATATGAAATCGCCTATCGTCTATGGTCCATTCGAACATACGTAAACATCTTCTCGGCGGCACCGCTCCCGCCGCGCACAGTGTAGCCCGAGGCGGAATTCTTGCCAAGCTCGGGCGGAGAATTGGACGGATGGAGATTTATGCGCGGGCGGCGATCGACTCCGGCGGCGAAGAGAGTGGCTCGTCTGAAGAGCGGCGCGGCAGGCTGTAAATTTAGGCCGCTTTCGGCTAAACTGGTTGCCGCCCAGCCCACGGCTCGTATAAAATTTGATCTCCTCGAACTGTCTTAGGAACTTTTCACGGTAAGGATGTGTTCCAGGGACTGATCGTCGGCAATCAGTCATTATCCGAATCGATGCGCATTCCCGCTGCAATATTTAAGCTCGAGGATCACCGGAAGTATGACGGATGCCATTACTCACACTAAGGAGTATAAAAGCTATGACTTCAACGACCCTGCCGGAAAGTTACGTGGAGCAGGAAACGGGGAAGCACCCGAAAGGGCTGTATGTCCTGTTCGCCACGGAGATGTGGGAGCGCTTCAGCTTCTACTCGATGCTGGCTCTCTTCACGCTTTATTTGAGAAACCCTGATCAGGGGTTTGGCTGGACAGCTGACCGCGCTACGGGTTTGTATGCGAACTACCTGATGTTTGTATATGCCAGCCCTCTGATAGGCGGATGGCTTGCCGATAGGAAGCTCGGATACCGCAGAGCGGTGATGCTGGGCGGCCTCTTCTTTATGGCAGGCCATCTTTTGCTCTCCTTCCCCACGCTGCTCGCCGTTTATGCGGCGCTCGCCTGCCTCGTAATCGGGAACGGGCTCTTCAAGCCCAATGTCTCAACGATGGTCGGCAACCTCTACCCCGAAGGCAGCCACCTGAAGGATCGCGCCTACAACATATTTTACATGGGTATAAACATCGGCGCCTTTCTCGCTCCCATCGTGATGGAGGTAGTAAAGGCGAGGTGGGGGTACCATCTGGCGTTCGCTGTCGCGGCCATCGGTATGGCGTTCTCCGTCGGGATTCTCTGGTGGTTCAAACAGCATGTCGAAGACCCGAATAAAGGCGGGCTGGAAGCTCTGCCCCCGAGGCAGGCGGCCAACACGGCTGCGGTTGCGGCCGATGCGCCCCCCGCAAGCGTGAGCCACCAGGATACCTTGAACGCGAACCGGCAGAGCGCGATGGACGCCGTGCCCGAATGGAAGCGAATTGCCGCGCTGATCGTAGTCTTTCTCATCGTCATCGTTTTCTGGATGGTGTTTCATCAGAACGGCTCGACGCTCACCTACTGGGCGGATGACAACACGGCCTGGAACGTTTCGGGAACGATTTCAAACGCTATCAATCCGTTCTGGATCATTTCGCTCACTTTTCCACTGGTCTGGTTCTGGAAGTGGCTCGACGGTAAAGGCAAAGAGCCTGCCACGCCGACCAAGATGGCTATCGGGATGCTCCTTACAGCCCTTTCGTTCTACATCCTGTATATGGCGGCGCGGACGGGGGAAGCGGTAGTGCCGCAGCCCGCCCAGTACGCCACGTCGGATTTCAGGATAACGGATCGATCACTATCGTTTTTGAAGGCCGACGGCGTGCCCGACGATGTAATAGAGAGGCTGAAAGACAAAGAGATAAAAGATAAGAAGTTCACGCGCGTGACGGCCGAGTCGGGCGAAGTGAAGACGGGCGAACAGGGTTTCAAGGAGGCGATCGGAAAAACGATAGGAGAAGATCAGGCGGCCATGTACGGCGCTTCGATTTTCAGCCGCGCCTTCATCTTCAAAGTTTCGCCCTTCTGGCTGATCCTGGCTTACGCGGTGATCTCGCTCGGAGAGCTGATGCTTTCACCGATGGGGCTCTCCCTCGTCTCAAAAGTCGCGCCGATGCGGATGCGCGGCTTGATGATGGGAGGCTGGTTCGTTGCCACTGCCATCGGCAACAAGCTGACGATGATAGGCGTCTTCTGGGAGCGATGGATGCAATCGAGTTTCTTCGTCGTGCTTGGCACTATGGCTTTGATTATGGCTGTGGTCCTGATATTACTGCTGAAGCCGTTGAAGAAGGCGATGCCTGGAGTTTAACGATCGAGACAGCCTCGGCGGCGCGGTCCCGCCCGCCAGTGATTTTCCGGTAGGGCTTATGATGAACGATGAAGCGGCAGCCAGCTCATCGTTCATCATACTTAGCTCGGCTTACTTCTGAATACTCACCGGATAGCAATTGATGCTGGAGGAATGATGAGCCACTGGAGATTACCATGGATCAAGAAGACTGCGCTCGCCCTGACCTTACTGCTCGCGTCCGGGCAGGCTTTCCCCGCATTCGCCCGGCAAACTCGCGCCCATTCGCAGGCCGGCAGCAATGCGCCGGCCGCTAAATTCGAGCTGACCATAGACAACATCATGCGCGGGCCGGGACTCGTCGGCTACCCGCCGGCCTCCGTCCGCTGGTCGCCCGACAGCCGGCGAGTCTTCTTTCAATGGAAACAGGCAGGCGAGCGGCAGGAGAAAGAAGCGGACACCTACGTCGTCAATCGCGACGGCACCGGGCTCAGAAAGCTCTCGCAGGAAGAGGCCAGAAACGCGCCTCCGGTAGAGGGCGAGCTGTCGAAGGATAAAAAGCTCACGCTCTTCGACGAGAACGGAGACATATTCATTTACGACAATGCGGCCGGGCAGCGAAGGCAGATCACGAACACGACCGATGTCGAGACCAATCCCGGCTTCACCCGCGACCAGCGCCGCGTCTACTTCACGCGCTCGAGCAACCTCTTCGTGCTCTCGCTCGATACTGGGTCGCTCGTTCAGTTGACCGACATCCGCGCGGGAGGAGCGCCGCCCCAGGCGGGGCAGGGCGGGCAGGGCCGGGGCGGCTCGCAGCAGCGCGGCACGGAGAATCAGGAGTATCTGAAGAAGGAAGAGCGCGAGCTGCTCGATGTCGTGAAGCGGCGCGCGCAGAAGAGGGAGGAGGATGGGGAGAGACGGAAGCGAGAGAACCCGCGCAAGCCTTTCAATCTCGGCCCCCGCCAGTCGGTCGCGAACCTTCAGCTTTCGCCCGATGAGAAATACATCTTCGCCCTCGTCACCGAGTCCGGCGAAGGCGCGAGGAACACGATCGTTCCCAATTTCGTCACCGAGACCGCCTTCACCGAGGATATACCGGCCCGGACCAAGGTCGGAGACCGCCAGTCGCGCGCGCGGCTTGCCGTGCTCAACGCCTCTACGGGCGATGTGAGCTGGGTCGATCACGGCCAGAAGCAGGTCGCTCTGAAGACCGAGACGCGGACCGAAAAGACCTCGACCGAACGGGTCGAAAGGCGCGAATCCGAGCAGGCCCAGCAGCAGACCGGAGCCCGCCAGGCCGAAGAAGTGAAGCGCGACGATCAGGCCGAGCCGCGCGAGCGCGACGTGCGATTGTCACAGCCGCTCTGGTCGGATGACGGCACGAAGGCCATTATTCTCGCGCGCTCGTCCGACAATAAAGATCGGTGGATTCTCTCGCTCGACCCCGTGACCGCGAAGACTCGCGTGATCGCTTCCGATCACGACGACGCGTGGATCGACGGCCCCGGAAACTTCACGCTCGGCTGGATGCGCGACAACCAGCACATCTACTTTCAATCCGAACGCACGGGATACGCGCATCTCTACACAGTCTCTTACGACGGCGGCAAGCCCACCCAGCTCACTTCGGGCCGGTGGGAAGTCACCGACGTCAGCCTGTCGGACGATAAGAGCCGCTTCTTTCTCACGACCAGCGAGGTCCATCCGGGCGAGCGCCACCTTTACGCGATGGCGGCTGAAGGCGGCGCGCGCGTGAAGATAACATCCATGCCCGGCAACAATCAGGCCTTCATCTCGCCCGACGAAAAATACCTCGCGCTGATCTATTCCTACAGCAACAAGCCGCCCGAGCTCTACATTCAGGAGAGCCGCCCCTCCGCCTCCGCTTTGAAAGCCACCTCGTCGCCCGCGGCCGACTTCTGGGGCTACAACTGGATCGACCCGCCTATCGTGACCTTCAAGGCGCGAGACGGCGCGACCGTTTACGCGCGGCTCTACAAGCCCTCGGGCTTCAAGCGCGGAGGCCCCGCCGTCGTCTTCGTACACGGCGCGGGCTACCTGCAGAACGTGCACCGCTGGTGGTCGAGCTACTACCGCGAATACATGTTCCACCACCTCCTGATGGAGCGCGGCTACACGGTCATCGACATCGATTACAGAGCGTCGTCCGGATACGGGCGCGACTGGCGCACGGGCATCTACCGTCACATGGGAGGCAAAGACCTGGACGACCACGTGGACGCCGTGCGATGGCTGGTCTCCGAGCATGGAGTCGATCCGAAGCGCGTCGGGATTTACGGAGGAAGCTACGGCGGGTTCATCACTCTGATGGCCATGTTCACCCAGCCCGACGTGTTCGCGGCGGGCGCGGCCTTGCGGCCCGTGACCGACTGGGCTCATTACAACCACCCGTACACGTCGAACATCCTGAACGTGCCCCAGGAAGATGCGGAGGCTTACAAGAAATCTTCTCCGATCT
>DATLMR010000430.1:0-9708 GCA_035537555.1 Blastocatellia bacterium | reverse complement strand
GCCATCCGGCCTCGTGTTCTGCCATCCGACTATGTTGCCTCCCTCGTCGGCCTTAAAAATCTTCTTCTCTCTTATCACCCCCTTTGGGTCATGTAAGAGAGCTTCACTCTTAATGCGCCGCCCGCCATAACCGAACGTCGTCCGGGACAGTAACAATCCGTCGGGGCTGTAGAGAGAGCGTTCTGTCTCGAACCCGCTCGGATCGTAATTCGATTCTTCCGCAAGCCCCCTCTGCTCCTCGGCCGGATTGCCCATTCCATCCACGAGCATGGCGGTCTCGGACCGCACGGCTTTCACCGGCCCCAGCAGCTCGCTCTTTCTTGTGTCCGCCTCCACCATGTCTCGCATGTCTCGCCCGATTCGGCCGCAGGCGGAGAAGGCAAGGATTGTACCAGCCAGAGCAAAAATTGTACTGAGCGAAGCAAAGCGCATCGTGTGTCGCGTCATCTTTGATATCCTGTTCGTATCCTTATCCCGATAAAAAATTTCATGCCTGAAAAAGAGTACTACGAGCTTCTCGTACGTTATAGATTTCTTTATGTCAGCTACCGAACGCTCGCAATCCAACGTGCTCCGCAGGCCTTCTCCATTAAGGGCTCATAATGCCTCTATCCATTGTAACGATGCTGTCCTGGACACCTTTCGTAATTTATCCGCTCAAAAACAGACTCTAACAACCGTCGATTAGCGCCGGGCTTCGCATCAGGGTGCGGAAAATGTATCTACGATTATTCCTCGTTGGATCTTCGCTTGCCGCATGGTCTGCCCCGGATACGGAGCGGTCTTGAATGAATCCGAATGGTCGGCCCGAGCCGTAGTCCTATCTGAACACGGACGAATAAATCGGTAAGGGGTTTTCAATGAAGCTAACTGAGAGGGCCTTCCTCTATCTCCCTTCTTCACCACCTATGAGGGTAAGGGTAGTCTCCCACGCATTCGGCAGCAGAATATTTTTTCGGCGTAGTGATCGAGCGTGAACGCGAATCACTCCACCGAAGCGCAGAACCCCGGCCGTTACGGAATGCGCGTAGAGCTTCATTAACGAAAAACAAAGGAGCAAGTAATGGGAATAAAAGCCTCGAAGAGAATTTTCTTTATCGGGATGGCTGCATTACTGGTCGGCTCGATGCTGATCAATCTGCCGGCCGGCGACCCGGTTCAAGCGTCGAGCCACCGGGAAGCCCCATCGATCATTTATGATCCGGGAGCGGACAACACGGACGTATACGCCTTCCGGAGCACGGAAACCGGGCGCGAGGGTTTCGTCACTCTGATCGCCAACTTCATTCCATTTCAGGAACCGGCCGGGGGGCCGCATTTTTACCGGTTCGACCCCAACGCCATTTACAACATACACATCGACAACAATGGCGACGGTAACCCGGACATGACGTTCGAGTTTACCTTCACCACCAGATTCGTGAACCCCGATTCAATTCTGGGACAGGCAGCGCCTAACGAGGCCCTGGCGGGAACGGGCGGGATCGATCCGCTCATCACCTCTCTTACAGACCCCGATTACAACGAGCCTCAAACTTATAACGTCAGGCTCGTCGGCAACATCAGCGCGCGCACGGGGCCGGTCGGGTCGAGCTCGTTCATCGTGCCGCCCGATAACATCGGCGTCAGAACTACCCCAAACTATGAGACCGCGCTGGCTCAGTCCGCCGTCTTTCCTCTCAGTTTCGGCCCGAACTTTCCTCAGGGCCGCGTCTTCGCGGGCCAGCGCGACGAAGGCTTTTACATAGACGTCGAATCTATCTTCGATACCTTGAACCTTCATTCTATCGGAGAGACCGGCGGGATCGACACAACAGCCGGTTTCAACGTTCACTCCATCGCCCTTGAAGTGCCGATAGAGATCCTCACGCGCAACTTCAGCGTGCCGACCAACCCTCTCGATCCGAACGCCGTGGTCGGAGTCTGGTCAACGGTAAGGCGCCTGGCCCCGACCGGGGCCGGGAGGCGCTCTCGCGCCGTGCAGGTGTCGCGGCTCGGGCATCCGCTTGTAAACGAGGTCGTCGTGCCTTTGGGGCTCAAGGATTTCTTCAACACCTCTTCGCCGGTCGGAGACGCCGCGCTCGCTCCGGCTGTGCTCGACCCGCAGCTTCCCAAGTTGATTCAGGCGGTCCTCGCGGCCGGAGGAATCAACATCAGCATACCTTCAGCTCCGCGCAATGATCTGGTCGCAATCTTTGCCACGGGCATACCCGCCGGGCTCGTGCCCGGATTTCAGAATTTCCTCTCGAACGGCCTGCCCCATGAGTATCAGAGGTTAAATGTCGCCATACCGCCGAGCGCAAGCCCCAACCGGCTCGGGCTTCTCGGAGGCGACCCGGCCGGGTACCCGAACGGGCGCCGGGTGGGAGACGATGTGGTCGATATCGAGCTCAGAGCCGTTCTGGGCGGCACTCCCTTTAACCCTAACAATCCCGCGCCCGGCGTACCCAACCCGTTCAACGTGGCGCCTAACAATACGGTCGGAGACGGCGTGAACCGCAACGACGTGCCCTACCTCACTCGCTTTCCATACCTCGGAACTCCGCATCCCGGAAACCGAGGCGGGCTCGGAAACCCGACAGACCCGCACGAGCATCACGTGCAGGACTGATTGAGTCGAAGACCGGAAAGGGGACCGGGGGTGAGCCGCCGTTTCGCTCACCCCCGGCCCTGAAACAAAGAGGCCGAACTCGATGGGCATAAAGTACAAAGTGGGAACAGGTCTGATCGTGGGCTTCGGGCTGCTGGCGATCATAGTGCTGGGGGGCCGCGGCGAGTCGGATCGCTCGGCCAAGACGCCGGTAGCCCGAGAAGAATCGCCGCCTGAGTCGAGCCAAACTCTGGGCGACAGGCTGGTGCGGAAGGCGGAACAGGAAATCGCCCGCGCGCCGGAAAGGGCGGATGGATTTAACAGGCTCTGCGCGGCTTTCATGCAGAGGGCTCGCGAAACGGGAGACTTCGGCTATACCTCGCGGGCCGAAGCGGCTTTGAAGCGCTCGCTCGAAATCGAGCCGGAAAACCTCGACGCGATAAAGTTGCGGGCGGCGCTCCTGCTGAGCCGCCACAAATTTCATGAGGCCCTGGTCGCGGCGCGCGCGCTCCGGGAGGCCCGCCCGAGCGACCACACGGTCTATGGAATGTTGACGGACGCGCTGGTCGAGCTGGGCCGGTACGATGAGGCCTCTGCCGCGGCCGAAAAGATGGTCCTGATGCGGCCGGACACGACCTCTTATTCGCGCTACTCATACCTCGCTTCGCTTCATGGCGATTCCAGGACCGCTATCGATATGATGCGAAGGGCGGTCAACGCGGCAAGCCCGCAAGATCCTGAAAGCCTTAGCTGGTGCAGGGTCCATCTGGGAGACGAGCTCGTTAATGCCGGAAGGCTCTCTGAAGGCGAGCGCGAGTACGACCTGGCCCTGGAAGTATTCCCCGAGTACCACCTTGCGCTCGCCGCGAAGGCGCGCGCCCGAATTGCGGCAGGCGAGCCTGAGAGCGCGGTTGAGTTCTACAAGAGAGCCCGCGAGCGGGTGCCGCAGCCTGACACGATCATTGCCCTTGGAAATCTCTACGCGAAGCTCGGCAGAGATGAAGGTGCTCGAAGAGAGTATGACCTGGTCGAGTTCATCGAGCAGAGCGGCGAGAAGGGCGCAAGTACCTATTCGCGGCAGCTCGCGCTGTTCTGGGCGAACCAGGACAGAAGGCTGGACGAGGCTCTCGCAATCGCCGAGCGCGAGCGAAACATTCGCTCTGATATCTATTCCAGCGACGCGCTTGCATGGTGCCTTTACAAGAAGGGGCGGCCGGCGGAAGCGAGAAGACAGATCGACGAAGCCATGCGTCTCGGGACGCGCGACGCGCAGATTTATTACCACGCCGGGATGATCTATGACGCCCTCGGCGATCGCGGAAGAGCGGCGAAATTCCTGAGGCTCGCGCTTCAGATAAACCCTGATTTCGATCTTATTCAATCGGACATCGCGAGGCGCGCTCTCGACCGCCTTCAACTGCTCCGGGCTGCGGGATGACATTGTCGGCCTCGATTCGTCGGGTCGCTCGTGAAAGCGGGAAGAGTCCATATGCTTAAAAGCGCTAATTCGGGAAGACGGGCATTCGCCGCCGTCTTATTTTCTCTCGTCTCTTTATCCGTGGTCACGGTCACGGGGCTCGCGCATCCGCTCGGCAATTTCACTATCAATCACTACGCGAGCATAAGAGTCGGAGCCGGGCGCGCTACCATCAGATACGTCGTGGACATGGCCGAGATACCCGCCTTCCAGGAACTGCAAAAGATCGAAGCGTCCGAGGGCAATTCTGACCAGGGCGCTAAATTGAAAGCATATGGAGAGCGCATTGCTCTCTCATATCGTGACGGCCTCCCGCTTCTGATCGACGGATCGCGAGTCCCCCTTCGCCTCATCTCCGCAAATACGACCACGCCCGTCGGCAGCGGAGGGCTTCCGACTCTGCGAATCGAGAGCGAGTTCGAGGGGGCGATTCCAGACGGGGGGATGAGCAGCACGAGAAGATTGAGCTTCGAAAATGCCAACTACGCGGATCGCATCGGGTGGCGCGAGATCGTCGTGGCTCCCGGACCCGGCATTTCCGTGTTCGATAGCTCGGCTTTTGGCAGCGGCCTGACTGATGAGCTGAAAGCCTATCCCGAAGGTATGATCTCAGCTCCGCTCAACGAGAGGCGGGCCGAACTCTCTTTCTCCAGAGGCCAGGTCCCGCCGGGAGCCGCATCCCTGATGTCGCGCGACGGCGCGAAGATCGGCCCTTCACGCGACAGGCTGACCGAATTGATCTCCGTTCCGGAGTTGACCCCGGCGGGGGCCTTGCTGGGACTTCTACTGGCAGCCGTCCTCGGCGCGTTCCACGCCCTTTCTCCGGGGCATGGCAAGACCGTGGTGGGCGCTTACCTCGTCGGCTCTCGCGGCACGGCAAAACACGCGGCGTTTCTCGGGCTCACGGTTACGATCACGCATACCCTCGGAGTCTTCTCCCTCGGCCTGGTGACTCTCTTTGCGTCGCAGTACGTTCTCCCCGAGCGCATTTTCCCTTACCTGAGCCTGGTCTCCGGGGCGATAGTACTCTTTATCGGCCTGAGTATTTTCATAAAGCGCTTGCGCGCCTTCAGGGGGAAGGGCGCGGCGGTCGAGGCGGCAGGCCACTCGCCTGGCGATCACCTTCACGCTCACGATCACGCCGAAGACCATCACGCCCATTCGCACTCTCACGATGAAGCGGGCGCTTCCCACGATCACGGCGGGCTCGTCCACGCGCACGGCGGCCGCGCTCATTCGCACCTGCCCCCGGGAGCGGACGGCTCTCCTGTCACCTGGCGCAGCCTTCTCGGGCTCGGGATATCGGGAGGCCTTCTACCCTGCCCCTCGGCGCTCGTAGTGCTGCTGGCAGCCATATCGCTTCAAAGGGTCGGCTATGGACTGGTACTGGTGGTCGCTTTCAGCTTCGGCCTCGCGGCAAGCCTGACCCTCATCGGGCTGGCGTTTGTTTATCTGGGAGGCTTCTTGAAAGGGCGGGCAGGCTCGGGCCGTCTGGTCAGAGGGTTGCCGGTCGTGAGTGCCTTCATCATAACGTGCGCGGGCGCGGCGATCTGCTATGAAGCCATCGCGAACCTGGGGATCGATCTCGGAGCCTTGCCCTCTTACTTGATGCGCGCGGCTGACGTAACGCCGGGACTGGGGAGCCCTCTATCAACATATTCCATCCTCGCGCTCGGGCTCGTGCTCGGGCTCAAGCACGCTGTCGAAGCCGATCATATCGCGGCAGTATCTACAATAGTGAGCGAGAAGAAGGGCCTCGTCAGCTCGTCAATAATCGGAGGCCTCTGGGGTATCGGGCATACCGCCTCGCTGCTGATCGCGGGGGTAGCCGTGCTCTTGCTGCATGTCAAAATCAACGAGAGGATGGCGCTCGCGCTCGAATTCTGCGTCGCTCTCATGCTGATCGCGCTCGGCGCGAATGCGATCATGAAGCTCGCGGGGAGCAAGGCGCTACATATGCACGAGCACAAGCACGGAGGCCGCGAACACTCGCACCTCCACCTTCACGACGGGTCGCCCGAGCCTGCAGTCGATACGCATCATGGGTTCAGACTCAACGTGCGCCCTGTGCTCGTCGGCATGGTGCATGGACTGGCGGGCAGCGCGGCCCTGATGCTCCTGATCCTTTCATCCATCAGCTCGCCCGTCGTGGGGCTGGGTTACATAATCGTTTTCGGGATAGGGTCGATCGGGGGAATGTTCATCATGAGCGCGCTCCTCAGTCTCCCCCTTCGCTACACCGCGGGCCGGTTCGTTCGGGCAAACCTGGCCATGCGGCTGCTGGCCGGAGTCTTCAGCATCGGGATCGGCCTCTTCATGGCTTATCAAATCGGGGTAGTGGAAGGGCTCTTCACCTGAGAGGGCGTCTCTTTCCCGAAGCGCGCGGGCGAATCCTCATCCCCAGCGCCTGCATGCATCGAGGTAGTTCATCACTTCGAGCTCCGAGTCGGGTTCGAGCTGCTCTACTATGCGCTTCACCGCCTCCAGGCTCGGCGAATGAACTGAAACGGATTGAATCCGGCGATGGGGGAAATTCGTTTCGGCAAGCTCAATCCATCCTTCCTCGCAATCGAACTGGGATCTCACTTTCGATACCTCGACCATGGAGATGGCCGGGGAAGCCGATTCCAGGGCTTTCAGAAACTGCTTCCTGCTGAGCTCCGAGGCGGGGGGCTTTTTCGGCAGGGCGGTATTGAGCAAGGTGGCAGCCCTGACCAGGCGTTTCGAGCCGACGGGAAACTTATAGACCTGGCTCGCGCTCTCGCTGTACAGCTCGATGGAATCGGGGCTCTTATTGAGGAGAAGCTTGAATTTGAGCAGCCAACCCCTGTGCCATTTGCGGAGCTTGATATTGTGCTCGCTTGCGGGAGAAACGAAGTACAGGTCTACTCCGCGATGGCCCATTATCCCCATTCTTACAGGGTGCGAGGTGATCTTTGAGAGCAAGCTTTCGCCGACGCGCCCGAAAGCCCGCCATTCCCAAATGAGTCCTTCCTCGGGTCGCTTCGCCATTGATGGGACAATTACCGCCCGTCAGTCGCCGCTCTCCGCATAAACGGCCTTTCCGGAACCTTCGTGATCCTCCGCGTCCGCCGGCTCAAAGAGCCGCTCTACGATCAAATTCAGTATCTTTTCGGGAGACTCGCCTTCAAGGGCCAGCTTCTTTACCTCGATGACTATGGAGGCAAGCTCGGTCGCGCGGCCGCTGAACCGGGGATCGGGCTTGATCAAATCCTCGATCACCCTCAATTCGCGCTCGCCCCGGGGAGCATCCCGATTGAGCCCCACCGCTACCGCGAGCTGTTTCGGGATCGTCTTATTGTTTACGATCAAGCCGAGGGGTTGCAACTCTTCAAGCGCCCGCTCCTTGAGCTTGTCGAGCCGCAAAAGGGAGTTCTTAAAGCCGAGCGAGCCGCGAAGGGTAAGCTCGATGATGGGCTTCTGTTCCTGCTCCAGCTCGGCCGGTGAAAAGCATTCCCGGCGGAGCACTTCGTAAATCTCCGACCGGACCCCGTCGGGGTCGTCGCTGCCGCTGATCTGGTATTCGATCCTGTGGAAAGGCCTCTGAAAATAATCGTCGCCCGCGCGTATGAACTCGGTATGGAAGCTCTCGCCGCTGGTCTCGACGTAGTAAGCGCCGCGAACCGTGTCCGCTTCGTCCACGCTACAGGCTTCGAGCGAGCCGGGATTGAAGGCCCACTGCTCGATGTCGAACTGTTTGTGCGTGTGGCCCAGCGCGAGATAATCGACCGCTCCTCGCAGGGTCACGAGCTTGGAGATGGAGATAGCGTTCTGGATCGGGCGATTGAGCTGCCCTTCAACGTCCGAATGGAGCAGCATGATGTTGGTCGCGCCCGCGCGCCGCTTCCTGTGCACCGCCTCTCCCAGAATCGGGAGCACGTTTCCCGTCGTCGTCCCGTACCAGTTCGAGCCGAATATGCGGGCGTCGGCTATGTCGATATAAGACCCGGAGGCTTCGTCATCATTCCAGGGGTTGAGGCTGACTCCGGACTCCTCCCAGTGCGGCTCTAGCAGCTTTATATAGCGCCATTGCGAAAGGCTGCGGAGCCAGCTGAAACGGGAGACCGACTCGTGCTGATCGTGGTTGCCTTCGATCACGATGACGGGGATTCGCTCCTCGGCCAGGCGGCGAAGCATGAACATCGCGTGGTTGGCGGCCTGCGGATCGACGTTTCGCCGGTCGAAGAGGTCTCCGGCTATGACGACGAAATCGACGCGCCGCCCGATGGCGTAACGCTCGATGACCTCCTTCCAGGCTCTGAAGAAGTCACCCGTGCGATCCGGCAGATTGTACCGCTTGATGCCCAGGTGAATGTCGGCAATGTGGAGGAACTTCGCCATAAAAAATCGCTTGCCCGCCGGCCTCTGGCAAGCGAGCCAACTCACGTAACCTCTTTGACCGGACGAGCTACAATTATAACCACGAATATAACGACGAACCACTAAATTTGGGAATTCTTTTCGACCCGACCACTACGTATGGTAAAATAGTGGGCAAACTGGCAGTTATTAACAATGTTCCAGGAGTGTTTCAATGACCCAAAATCGAGTTATCTCAGCAGGCGCGGAGGGGGATGACGAGCAGCAGTTCGAGCTGAGCCTGAGGCCCAAATTCCTGAAGGAGTACATAGGGCAGAACAAGGCTAAGGACAACCTGTCAATATTCATACAGGCCGCCCGCAAGCGGGGACAGTCGCTCGATCACGTTCTGCTCTACGGCCCCCCGGGGCTGGGAAAGACGACTCTGGCGCACATAATCGCGAACGAAATGGGGAGCGAAGTAAAGACCACGGCGGGGCCGGTCATAGAGAAGGCCGGGGACCTGGCCGCTCTGCTCACTAACCTTTCCGAAGGCGATGTCCTGTTCATCGACGAGATCCATCGACTCAATCCGGCCATCGAAGAGGTGCTCTACCCCGCGATGGAAGATTATCAGCTCGACATAATCATCGGGCAGGGGCCGTCGGCCCGTTCGATAAAGCTCGAGTTGCCGAGGTTCACCCTGGTCGGAGCGACGACGCGGGCCGGGCTCATCAGCGCCCCGCTTCGCGGTCGGTTCGGCATCCCGCTTCATCTCGACTTCTACTCGGTCAAAGACCTCGAAGTCATCGTCCACAGGTCGGCAGATATTTTAGGCGTGACGGTGGAAGAGAGCGGCGCGCGTGAAATCGCCAAACGGTCGCGCGGGACCCCGAGAATCGTCAACCGCTTGCTCAGGCGGGTCCGGGACATCGCGGAGGTACTCTATGACGGCAGGGTAACCGATGAGGTGGCGGCCGACGCGCTCAATCGCATGGAGGTCGATATCTACGGCCTCGATGAGGTCGATCGCAAGCTGTTGCTCACGATTATCGATAAATTTACCGGCGGGCCGGTCGGCCTCGGCACCCTCTCGGCCTCGATCAGCGAGGAGAAGGACGCGATAGAAGAGATCTACGAGCCTTACCTCATTCAGATCGGCTTTCTCGACCGCACCCCGCGCGGGCGCGTGGCGACGCGCGCCGCGTACGATCACTTCGGGTTTGCCTTTCCCTCCGAGCTCCGCCAAAGAGACCAGACCAGCCTCTTCGATTGAGGCCTTCCTGAATGAGCCCGCGACTCGATCCGTGACGGATCGAGT
>DATLMR010000429.1:0-33902 GCA_035537555.1 Blastocatellia bacterium | reverse complement strand
CGACGCGACCGCCTCTTCTTTCTTTTTGACATCCGCGCCCAGGACCGGCACGGAAGGGACGACCAGGGCAACCAGGAGAATCGCTATGCCGGACAATCGACGCTTCATAGAGTTCCTTTCCATCAAAATGTGCCGCGTTTTACGCTCCGGTACCGATCGGGGCTCAATCTAGGGCGTGGGTTGCATTGTATAAGCTGCGCCGCCCGCAGGCAAGAGACCGCATATGAGAAGGGCGCTTATGAGGAGGCCCCCATCCGGCGTTGCGCCTGTTTCGAATTGCCTCTATTTTTCGGAACGTTTCGGATCGCGCGAAGCCGCGCATTTTTCGCAAGGACAGAGCTGGCGAAGGCGCTCCCACGTGTATATGCCGTCGTCGTGGCGGTCGCTGAAATAGAACTTGATTCCGTAGCGGCCCACGTGCTCCGCGTTCGTTATCGTCAGGTCGTCGGCTATGGTTCTGGGGTCGAGTATTCGCAGGCCCGTCACCTCGCTCACGCACCGGGCGCAGGCGCACTCGGCCCGCAGGTACTTGACCGGGAAGACGCTCACGTGGTCGTCGTCCCATCGCACGGTTATCTCGTCGAAGTCCGTCTTCTTTATCTCTGTCGGAACAGGAACCGTCATGATCGACCTTTGAGGGGCGTGCGGCGCGGGCCGGAGAAGTTCATTTATGCTTCCATTTCGGGGGGCGCTTGGCGATGAATGCCTCTATGCCCTCCTGCGGATCTTTGCACGACATGAGCTGGTTGAGATAGACGTCCTCGCTCTGCCTGAGAGCTTCGTCGAAAGGAAGGCCCGAGGCCTGAGTAATGGCGCGGCGGGCCATTTGGAGCGCGGGAGCGCTAAGGCTTCTGAGCACTCCGAGCAGCTCGTCCAGTTTCGCCTCCAGCTCCTTTTCGGCGACGACGTGGTTGACCAGGCCGAGCAGTCGCCCCTGTTCGGCCGTGAGCAGCTCGCCCGTGAGTATCATCTCTCGGGCCTTCTTCTCTCCGATTATTCTCGGGAGCACGACGGCCGCGAGAGGCGGGAAGACCCCGACCTTGATTTCGGGCTGCCCGAAGCGCGCCGAGGTGGTGGCGATCACGATATCGGCGAAGGCCGCGAGCTCGCACCCTCCCCCGAGCGCCGCTCCGGAGACGAGGGCGATCACGGGCCTCGAGACGGTGTTGAGCGCGCGGAACATCGAGTGGAACGCGTCGAGCATCTGGTAGACGGTCTCCGGCCGGTGCTCTTCCATGGAGACGCCCGCCGAAAAAGCCCGCGTGCCGGGCGAGGCCGCGAAGACGAAGGCGCACACGTCCGGCATCGTGCTCACCCGGTTGATCGCGTCGGTCATCTCTTTCATCATCGAGATCGTGAACACGTTCAACGGAGGGCGAGCGAACGTGATTCGCGCCACGCGATCCGTCACCAAGAATTGAATATCTTTGTATGGACCGGCCATCTTATCACCCTGCGAGCGGGCGCCTGGCCCGCGCTGCCGGGAACTCTTAAAGTCCCGCCATCATCTTCGATTCGAGCTGCCGGGCCATGCCCTTCGATTGCTCGACGAGCTCCGTCATGCCTTGCCTGAGGCCGCTCGCTTCCTCCTCATCTTTAAGCATGCCGAGATTGGCCGCGACGTTGTAAAGCGCGCCTTGCACGGCGACCAGGGCGAGCTGCGCTCCGACCGTGACGTCGGACAGGGCGTTCTGATTGCCGATCTCTCCGAGCTCCGCGAGCAGTTTCAGGACTTCGAAAGAGCTCCGCGCGGTTTCGTACGGGGTATAGATCGCCCGGCGGCCCGCGACGGAGACGGCTTCATCGCGCGCGGCCTTTTCGTCCCCGTCCTCTTTCGGGAGGCGGTAAGCGGCCAGCACGGCTTCAAAGCTCTCGGCATCTTCATAGACGAGGGCTTCGAGGCGGGCGCTCAGTCGCTCGAGCTCCGAGTTGATCTCCCTGAGCCGGGGCTCCACATCGACGTACTTCTTCTTGCCGATGGTTATGTTGCACATCATCCGCCCGAGCGCGGCCGCGAGCCTTCCCGAATAGGCGGCGACGCTCCCGCCGCCGGGCGTGGGCGTTCCGGCCTCCACGAGCTCAGCGAAGGTTCCGGTCCAGTTCGCGCGCGCGCCGTCGAAAGGGTCGGCCATGCTCAACTCTCCTCCATCGCGGCCTGAAGCCTCTGTTCGAGTATCTGCTCGGAGGTGAACTCTTCGAGTCGAAGGTAGAAGTCGGCGACCGCGTTGAGGGCCGCCTGCGGCACGAGGCCCACGATCTCCGACCCGACGACCGGGACGCCGTAACGTTCGGCCTCTCGCTTTATCATCTCGAAAGCGCGAAACAACGGGGTCCCTTCGTAATTGACCATATTCATCGAGACCTGAACGATGCCGCGATCCTTGAGCTCGAAGCCGAGCGCCTTGACGTACCTGAGCCCGCCGGTCTGCTGGCGCACGGCCCGCGCTATCTTGTTTGCGACCTCCACGTCCGAGGTTCCGAGGTTGACGTTGTAGGCGATGAGCGGAGGGCGAGCGCCCACGGCCGTGATCCCGGCCGACGGGTGCAGGCGCGGCTCGCCGAAGTCCGGCCTGCGCGCCTCGCTCGTCGCGATCTCGTCGCGAATGCCTTCGAACTGGCCCTTGCGAATTGCCGCGAGGTTCTCGCGCGCGGGCCTCTGGGCGGCCTTCTCGTAGAGGTAGACCGGGATCGAAAGCTCGCGCCACATCCGCTCTCCGCACGCGCGCGCGAGCTGCACGCAGTCGTCCATGGTCACGCCCGAGATGGGCACGAACGGGATCACGTCGGTCGCGCCCATGCGGGGGTGCTCGCCCGAGTGGCGGTTGAGGTCGATCAATTCCGCGGCCTTACTCGCGCCCGCTATCGCCGCGTCCACCACGCGATCCGGAGGGGCCACGAAGGTCACGACAGACCTGTTGTGGTCGGCGTCCGACTCCCGGTCGAGGAGCACCGCGCCCGGCACGGCTTTGATGGCGGAGACTATCCGGTCGATGATCTCGGTGTTGCGGCCTTCGCTGAAATTAGGTATGCACTCGACTATTTTTCTCATCTCTGATGATGAAGGACCCCCGACTCCGTGAATCGATAGAATTTCGCGACCCTTGCTGCGACGCCCAAAATCCTAACCCATTCGCCGCCGCCTTGCAAAGCCGGGTTCAAATCGCGGCCCCCTTTGAGAGGCCCTCTCGAGAGGCTTCATGCGGTCACTGCGACCAGGGCTTCGGCTGGCGGTCCCAGCGGTGCTTCTTCAATTCTCCCTGGAGCTCTTCAGAAAGGGGTCCGGCGTCGCTCGCGGAGATGTTCGACTCGACGTGCCCGGCCTTTCGCATGCCGGGAATGATCGTGCTCACGTCGGGGTTGCCCAGGATGAACCGCAAAGCCATCTCCGGCATGGTCATGCCTTCGGGCGCGAGGGGCTTGAGCAGGTCCGCGCGCTCGACGCTCGGGATCAGGTTTTCGGGCACGAAGTAGCTGTTGCGCCAGTCGCCCTCGGGCCACGTGCTCTCTTTCGTGAGCGTCCCGGTAAGAGTCCCCTCGTCGAACGGCACGCGGGCGATTACCGCCACGTCCGCCTCGCGGCAGGCGGGGAAGAGCTCGTCTTCGGGGTTCTGATCGAAGATGTTATAGATGACCTGGACCGAATCGACGAGCCCGCTCTGCACGGTGCGGACCCCGTTCCACGGCTCCCACCGATTGAGGCTGATCCCGACCGCCCGCACGAGCTTCTGGCTGCGAAGCTCGCCCATCCGCCTCGCCCAGCGGTCGTCCCCGATCCACGAATCTTCCCACGTGTGAAACTGGACGAGGTCGAAGCTTTCGAGCCCGGAATTCTTCAGGCTGCTATGGACGTACTCTTCTATGTGATCCGGCGGATAGCAATCGCCGAGAGTGAATTCGCGGCGAGAGGGCCACGCGCGATTCTTGGGCGGGACCTTCGTCGCCGTGTAGAGCCGCTTGTCCCGGTTGGCGCGAATGACGTGGCCGAGCAGGGCCTCGCTGCGCCCCTCGCCGTATGCCCACGCGGTGTCGAAAAAGTTGCACCCGAGGTCGATGGCGTGCTGCAACGACCGGATCGACTCTTCATCGTCCGAGCCCGACCAGCCTCCCATGCCCCACATGCCGTACCCGATCTCGCTCACGCTCCAGCCCGTCCGCCCGAATCGCCTGTACCTCATGTAATGCCTCCCCTCTCATAATAGAAGCCCGTCTTCAAAGTTGAAAGCGGGCAGGGTCCGATGAGCGCCGCGTCTCATCACGCGTCGCGCCTGTCTATGACCACGCGGCCCGACTTTATTACCACGCGCGCGTGGTTGACTCCGAAAAAGTACGGTATCTGCCGGTAGTCCGCGCAATCGAATATGACGATGTCGCCCTGCTTGCCCGCTTCGAGCGAGCCCGCGCCGCGGCCCCTGCCGAGGCTGTAAGCGGCGTTGATCGTCGCGGCGGTTATGGCTTCGGCCGGGGTCATTCGCATCTGCGTGCAGGCTATCGACAGGGCCATCTGCATCGAGGGGGTGGGAGAGCTGCCGGGATTGAAGTCGGTCGCGACGGCTACCGCGAGATTCGATTCGATCATCTTTCTCGCGGGCGGATAGCGCGTGAGGCCCAGATTGAAGACGGCTCCCGGGAGCAGCACGGCGATCACGCCCGCGCGGCGGAGCGAGTCGATCCCGTCGTCGTCGACCCATTCCAGGTGGTCGGCGGTAGCGGCTCCGAGCTCGGCCGAAAGCCGCCCGCCGCCCGACAGGCTCAACTGCTCCGCGTGAAGCCTGACGCCGAGCCCAAGCTCTTTCGCGCGGGCGAGCACGCGGCGCGACTCGTTCACCGTGAATACGCCCGACTCGCAGAAGACGTCGCAGTATTCGGCGAGCTTCTCTTCGGCCACTCGCGGGAGCATCTCGTCCACGACGAGCGCGATATAAGCCTCCCGCGAATCCCTGTACTCGTCCGGGATCTCGTGCGCGCCGAGGAAGGTCGGCACGAGGTCGAGCGGAGTCTCCCGGTCCAGCCTGCGGATGACGCGGAGTATCTTCAGCTCGTCTTCGACCGTGAGGCCGTAGCCGCTCTTGGCTTCCGCCGTGGTGGTGCCGTGCTCGAGCAGCGACCGGATTCTCGGGAGGGCCGTCTCGAAGAGCCGGTCTTCGGAAGCCGCGCGCGTCTTTCGCACGGTAGATCTTATTCCGCCCCCTCTCGCGGCTATCTCCTGGTAGGTGGCCCCTTCGGCGCGCAGCTCATATTCGTCTTCGCGAGTCCCGGCGAAGACGACGTGCGTGTGCGCGTCCACGAAGCCGGGCATAACGACCAGTCCGCGAGCGTCGATGCGCGCGGCCCCGGTCGAGGCCCGCGGCTCGATCTCGCCCGAAGGCCCGCACGCGACGATCAGCCCGTCGCGCACAAGCACCGCCCCGTCTTCGACTACTCCAAGCTCGCGCATTTCGCGCGCGACGCGGGGCCGCGCCGGGCCCGCGAGCGTCACAAGCTGCGCCGCGCGCGTGATCAATAGTTCGCTCATAGAATCGAGTCCCGCTCGCCCTCCGTCGTTAAGGGTCCAGAGGATTATATACCCGACTAACCCCGAGCAACGAGCGGGCAACCGGCCCCGCGCGATAAGGGTTTTCACTTTTAAAGCGAAATCGGATTTAGTACTATGAAACCGATCGTCCCGGTCAAACAACATCTGCCGGCTCAGAGGATGTACGTTACTATGACTGATGATCCGACATTGAGATTTCACGACGACGCCACTACTAAACCGACTCTGGAAACGGTGCTCGA
The DNA here is from genome assembly GCA_035537555.1 of Blastocatellia bacterium. GTDB lineage: Bacteria > Acidobacteriota > Blastocatellia > UBA7656 > UBA7656 > DATLMR01. The sequence continues at coordinate 28,127 of DATLMR010000429.1, read as the reverse complement.
ACGCATAAACGACTTCCGCGGCAGCGTGGAAGGCCGCCTTGGAATGATAGAAGACCGCCTTGGCACGGTAGAAGATCGGCTTGAAACGATGGAAGCGCGTTTAGATCGCGTGCAGGGAGAAGTGCTCGCCATAAAGTCCGATTTCCGCGACTTTCGTAAGGAAATAAGAGACCGGTTTCCCAGGCAATAAGAGGTCGGATTCTCAGGCCCTACAATTATCCATAAAAAGCGCGCCGGACCCCGGACCGTCGTTAACAGGAGACGGCCGATCTTCAATGGCGGCATAAGAAGGGAGCCTTTGCCCCGTTCCGGCGTTGTGCTATATTGGCCGCCGGGAAGATCCCTTAACATAAAGGCACCGCAAATGTCCGATACTCTGGTAGGAACAGTCAAAGGGCCGGGAGAGAAGCCGAGCGAGTATATTTTCATAACCGCCGACAATGCCAACACACGCGTCGGAGAGTTCGTTTACTACTCGGCGAAGTCGGGGCCGGAAGAGCGCCTGATTCTCGGCAACATAACCGAGCGCGGCCTCGTCCGCTCGCTTCCCGACAGCTTCCTCGCCGACCCGGCGACGCCTCCTTCAGCCATCGCATCGATGATCGGGCTCGAAGAAGAGGGCGCCGAACTGTTCGAGATAGTGGTTTCGGCAATCGGCTACTTCGAACACGAGCTGAAAGACTTCACCAACCCGCGAATACCGCCGATGCCCGGCCAGAGGGTCTACCTGGCCCCGTCGAGTATGCTCGCCGAGGTGCTGTCGCCGCGAGGCAAAGGGGCGCGAGGCGCGGCCCACATCGGAAGCCTGCTCACCCGCGAGGCGGGAGAGGTGCCCATCACTCTCTCCGTGAGAGACATAGTATCGACCCATCTGGCGGTGCTGGCTTCGACCGGCGCGGGCAAGAGCTACACGGCTTCCGTGCTCGTCGAAGAGCTGATGCGGCCGGAGAACCGCTCGGCCGTCCTGATCGTCGATCCTCACGGCGAGTACAACACTCTGGAAGAGATCAAGAAGCCCGAGTTCAAAGCCCATTTCTCACGCGACGGCTACGAGCCCGAGGTCAAGATCCTGCGGCCCGAAAGGGTCAAGGTCCGGTTCGACAGCCTCGAATTCGGAGACATCTGCTACCTGCTTCAAGAGCTCTCAGAGAAGATGAAGTATTTCCTCGGGACCGCCTTCCGAAATGTACGCACTCGCGTAGGCCCCCACGGGCGTTATACCTTTCAGGACCTGATGGACGCCGTAGCGGAGCAGCGATACGGCGACGACAACGGAGACCGTTCCGGCAACGTCAGCACCATCGACGCGCTTGAGTGGAGGCTTGAGAGCCGCTTCGGCCGCGGGTACGCGAAGCATCAGATCTTCTCCGACAGCGAGCACAACTCGCTCGAAGAGCTTTTCAGGCCCGGCCAGTGTACGGTGCTTCAGCTCGTGGACATAGACCAGAACGAGCAGCAGGTGATCGTCGGCGCGCTGCTCCGCCGGGCCATCATCGCGCGCATGGCGACTCATAAGGGCGAGGCGATGGATAAGAATAACGAGCGATACCTTCCCTACCCCGTCTTCGTCCTGCTCGAAGAGGCGCACCGCTTCGCGCCCGCGGGCCAGACCGTCGTTTCGACCAATGTCTTGAAACAGATTCTCTCGGAAGGCCGTAAATTCGGAGTGGGGGTCGGGTTGATAACGCAGAGGCCCGGCAAGCTCGATTCGGACGTGCTGTCGCAGTGCATGACGCAGTTCATCATGCGCATAGTAAATCCAATAGACCAGGACACGATTGCGAAGACCGTTGAAGGCGCGGGCCGTCGCATGCTCGACGAGCTTCCCGCGCTCACGAAAGGGCAGCTTATAGTCTCGGGGGTGGCGATAAACACGCCCGTCATGTGCCAGGTCCGTAAGCGGCTCACGCGGCATGGAGGCGAGACCATCGATGCGCCCGAAGCATGGGCCGAATGGCACTCCGACCACAGCCGCTCTCGCCGCGAAGAACAGGAAGCCGTGCTCGTCAAACCCCGGCCCAGGTCAGGCGAGCGCATCGGGGGATTCGACATCTAGTCCGACTTTCCGAGAGGCAGACCCCGCGACGAGATCACAGACGGCAGCGGAAGGCTGCCGATAAATTCAGCCAAGGAGCACGAAGCTATGGCAGGCCTGACCTACGCGGAAGCCGCCCACCTTCTAAGGCGCGCAGGCTTCGGCGGCACCCCGGCGGACATAAATCGCCTGGTCGCGCTCGGGCGCGAGAGGGCCGTCGATTCCCTGGTCGATTACCATCTGATAGATAACAGCGAGCTCGAAACGGCTCTGAAGAAGGGCTTCAACGTCAAGCGGGGCCTGCTGGAGATGCAGTCCTGGTGGCTGGCGCGAATGGTCCTGACGCGCCGCCCGTTCGAAGAGAAGATGACCCTCTTCTGGCACAATCATTTCGCCACGTCCTACTCGAAAGTACTCTCCTCGCTGCTCTACATCCAGAACAACATGCTCCGACAGTACGCGCTCGACCGCTTCGACACCCTGCTGCTCCAGGTCTCTAAAGACGCGGCGATGCTCCTCTGGCTCGACGGGATCACGAACGTAGTCGGCAACGCGAACGAGAATTTCGCGCGCGAGCTTCAAGAGCTGTTCACGATGGGGATCAAAGACGCGGTAACCGGCGAGCCCAACTACACGGAGAAGGACGTGAAGGAGATCGCGCGAGCCTTCACCGGGTGGAAGTTCAAGCTGAAGAAGGATAATCCCTTCAAGCCCGTCTTCTTATTCGTCCCATTCCAGCACGACAATACGGCCAAAGAGATATACGGGCAGGCCGCGAATTTCGGCGGAGAGGATTGCATAACCCTCATATGCGCGCGGCGGGCGACCGGCCGCTACCTCGTCAAGCGGTTCTTCGAATTCTTCGTCTACCCGCTCACGGAGAGCCAGGAAGACCGGGCGACGATAGAGAAATTCGCCGACGTCTACTTCGCCCGGAACCATTCTATCAGAGAGCTCGCCCGCGCCATCTTCACCTCCGAGGAGTTCTTCGGCGAGAGGGCGCGGTTCGGACTCGTCAAGACCCCCGTGGAGCTGATCGTGGGCACGACCCGCATGCTGAGCGCGCAGTATTTCATAGGCAGGCCCAACACGATCGATTTTTTCAGCCTCTACTTCCTCAGCCAGATGGGCATGGAGCTCTTCAACCCGCCGAACGTCAGCGGCTGGCCCCTGCACACGAGGTGGCTCGCCACCTCGACCCTGCTCCAGCGATTCAACTTCGCCGGGTTTGTCGCCGACAGCAGCCCTTCGAAGCCCCCGTTCGCGGGGCCGACCATCAGCGACGAGATAGTCAGGAACCTGAGCGCGCCGACGGCCGCGGGCACGGTTGAAAAGCTGCTCTCGCTTCTCGGCCCTCTCGAAGTCGACGACGAGACCAGGCGGGTATTGAGCGACTACCTTCAGACGGACGATGAGGGCAACCGGATCGGGTTCGTGCCCGACGACGACACTTTGAGGAAATACGTGCGCGGGCTCCTTCACATGGTCCTGTGCATGCAAGAGTTTCAGTTGAATTAGGACGGGGGTGAGCTATGCCGGTAAATAGACGGAGATTCATCAAGCAAGGCCTCGGGATGGTGAGCCTCGGGATGGTGATGCCGCGCGTCTGGCTCTCGGGCGCGCGCGCCGACACGTCCGGGCCGGATCGCAGGGTGCTCGTGGTGATACAGCTTTCCGGCGGCAACGACGGCCTGAATACGGTCATCCCGTACACGGACTCGAACTATCTCGGCCTCCGGCCCAAGCTGGGGTTTAAGGATGTCGATCTCAAGGACGAGCAGGGGCGCTCGACGATCATCTCTGACCGGTTCGGGTTTCACCCGGCCCTTTCAGAGATAAAGCAGATATACGACGAGGGCAAAGTGGCGGTGATGCTGGGCGTCGGGTACCCGGAGCCGAACCAGTCCCACTTTCTGAGCGAAGACTTCTGGCACACTGCGAACCTCGTAGACGGCCGCGGCTCCGGCTGGCTCGGCAGATACGCCGAAGAGGCTCTGGGAGGGCAGCAAGGCTTTCACGCGGCGGCGATCGGGGGCCGGCTTCCCAGGTCGCTTATGGCGGACACGTTCGTCGTTCCCAGCATATACGATTTCGCCGATTACGGTTTCAGGACGAGCCCGTCCTACCCGGAAAACCGCCCGAACAAGCTGGCCGCGATGAACGCGCTCTACAGCCGCCACTTCCTCGAAGGCAGCTTCAAAGACACGGCGGGCAATGTGGGCGCGGACGCCGTAACGGGCTCGATACGGTTGACCGAGTCCATCAAGAATTACGCATCGACGGTCGTCTATCCGGACGGTAATCCGCTCGCGCGCGCGATGAAGATGATAGCTCAGATGATCGTCACGATCCCGGAAGCGAACCTGCTCTACGCGGAAGTGGGGGGCTTCGACAATCACTCGGAGCAGATCGGCGACACTACATCGTCGGGCCTGCACGCGCTCCTCCTGGACAATTTCTCCGAGGCCGTGAAGCTCTTCCTTACCGACATGACGGAGCACGGGCTGGCCGACAACGTGCTGATAATGCCGTGGTCGGAGTTCGGGCGGCGGCCGGAAGAGAACGGCTCGCTCGGCACGGATCACGGCTCTTCCTCGTGCATGTTCCTGATCGGCAACAAGGTTCGCGGAGGGCTCTACGGCGAGCAGCCTTCGCTTGCGGCGACGGAGCTGGACGAGGCGGGCAACCTGAAGGTAAAGCTCGATTTTCGCTCGATCTACGCGACGGTGCTCGAAGACTGGCTCAACGCCGATTCAAGGTCGATCCTGAAGGGGAGATTCGAAACGCTCGGGATCATAGGGTAAGGGTCGGGAGCAGCATTACTGACCCCTGCTTCAATACGCGCATTTGTAGGTGGAAAACTCGTAGATATTCCGCCACCGGTCTTTCTGCTTCTTATAAATCCTGTAAGTGACGCCCTCGAATCCCCGGTCCATGGCGACGACCTCGCCCTTCCCGTCCTTGTCGAGGTCGAGCTGGTCCACGAGGATTTCTGCCAGAACGTAATCTTCTATCTCGTCCAGGCTCGCGCCTCCGGGGATCTCCGCGTCGGTTACCACGTTATAACGCGAGAAGCCCGTCCTGTATTCGGCGCCTTCCGGCTCGGCTATTAAGAAGAGGGAGCGCGCGTCTTTTCCGCCCTTCTCTTTGAGCAAGAAGCTGCCGACGATCTCGAATCTGCCGTCGCCGTTGAGGTCCATCGCCGTCATGTTGATCGTGCGAAGGGTCTGAAGCAGCGGGGCCGCGGCGCCCTTCTGCGTGAAGGCTCTATGCGCGAGCTTCATCACGGAGGCCCGCTCGCCGGGCGTGGGCATGCGCCGGGAGCCTTCGCGGCGGCTGACCGAATCGACGTTGCTCGCAAGGCCCATGACCTTCCCTTCGATCCTGGCGGAGGTGCTCACTGAGACGCCGGCCATCGAGCGATTGCACTCGCTGACCTTCCCGAGCCATTGCTTGACCGTGACGTTCCCGTTCCTGCCGCCTCCGAAAAAGAGTGAGTACTTCTGGCCGGGCCGGTAGTACCTGCCGGCAAACCTGGACAGTACGGCCTGATCTTCCATGCCGGAAGGCGGCTTCGTATAGCGGCCTCCTATCACGATCACCACGGGGTCGAGGAAGGACTCGGGGCCGTTTTGCGACACCGCGAAGATGGCGGGGCTCTCCTGGCGAGAGAGCGGGGCCTTCCGCATCGCGGGCTCGGTCTCCTGCTTTCGCGGTTTCAACGGCGGCTGCTTCGGTTTCTCCTGCGCCGGGATTTCAACCTGAAGCAGAGCGATCGCCGATAAAACCATCAGGCACGTGAGCGTTCGATAAACAGGAAGGCGCGCGATAGATTCTCTCATCGCAATATCTCTCCTCGGTCTGTCCTTATAGTCTGTCCTTATATCTGGGCGGGTCCTGGCAACTCTCCGGTTTCCGGAAAGCCGTCCCCGGCTCTTGAACCTTAAGGGGCCGGGGCTATAATACAGGCGAAGCTTTCAAATTTTAAAGCCCTGTACGAGGAGATCGATATGCCTTTTGCAAGAATGGACGAAGGACGAGTGGAAGACTGGATGGTCATCGGCCAGGCGGTGGGCCGGCGGCAGGCCGGGATGCCGAGCATTATCAAAGCCATGCTCGCTCGACTGCAAGAGCAGGTGGACGGCTTCGCGGTCGATCAATTGCACCACGCTCTGCAAACGGCCACGCGCGCCGCCCGCGAAGGCGCGTCGGAAGAGCTGATCGTGGCGGCCCTTTGTCACGACCTGGGCAAGGTCATCTCGGTCGAAAACCACCCGGCGATAGCCGCCGAAATCATCAAGCCCTACGTCTCGAAGGAGACGTACGAAGTCGTGCGCACGCACCAGGATTTCCAGGGACGCCATTACTATCACCTCATGGGCAAAGACCCCGAGGCACGCCGGCAATATGAGAACGAGCCGTGGTATTCGCTCGCCTGCAAGTTCACGGATGAATGGGACCAGGCCTCCTTCGACGCGGACTACGACACTCTGCCGCTGTCTCACTTCGAGCCTATGATCGACCGCGTCTTCGCGATGCCCATCGGCTCAAACAGCAGCGCGGGCATCAGGCAGACGGCGTGAGCAGGGACGGGAGGCCGGTCCGGTAAAAGCTCGGTAAAAAGTTCGGTGAGAGTTTCCGACCGGCCCCGGCTCTTTATCCCTCGTCCTCTACTTCGAGCTCTTTTTGGGTGACCTTAAGAGAGCCGGATCGCAGGTGCACATCGCGTTGCGGGAAAGGTATCTCTATGTCGTACTGCCTGAACAGGCGCTCTATCTCGTAATTCAGGTCGCTGCGGATCTGCGTGTGGTCGTGCGGCCTGTTGATCCAGACGAGCAGCTCGAAATCGAGCGACGACTCTCCGAAATTCTTGAGCTGCACTTTCGGCGGAGGGTCTTTCAGCACGGACGAGACCGCCCCTCCCGCTTCGCATAAGGCTCTGGTCACTACCTCGACATCGCTCCCGTAGGCCGCGCCCACGGGCACCCTGATCCTGACTTTGTTGCTGTAAGACCAGTTCGTCACCCTGCCGCGAACCAGGTCCGAGTTCGGCAGGATCACGGTGATGTCATCGTTCGTCACCACGGTCGTCGTGCGAATGCTGATGTTATCGACGCGGCCTTCTATGTCGTCCATCCTGAGCCGGTCGCCTATGCGCACGGGGCGCTCGAAGAGAAGGATGAATCCCGAGACGATGTCGGACGCGATGTACTGGAGGCCGAAGCCGATGCCGACCGACAGGAACCCCAGGATGACCGCGAGGCTCGTCAGGTCGATGGCCAGCCCGAGCTTCAGGCCGTAGATCAATCCTATCGTGACGATGATGTAATGGACGATCCTCAGAAGGGTGTACTGAAGGCTCGTCGGCACGTGAAAGTTCACCAGGACCCGCTTCTCGAGAAAGCGCCTCAGATAGCGAGAGATCATCACGGATATGAAGATGACGAATACCAGCAGCAAAAGGCTCAGTACCGATACCTTGAACTCTTTCTGGTTGACGAAGGGGTAGTTGAGTATCTGGATTATCTTCTGAAAAATGGTGTCTCGTATTTCGGGCGGCGGCGGCGACTCTACGGTGATTTCTTGAAATAGCAACGGTTCGTCTCCAGGCTATGATCTCTCGGAGTTCAGGCTTTTATAATAAACCGGCCCGCCCTGATCGAACAAACCGCCCTTAAAGGTTCTCGCCCGCAGGCGTCGCCTTCGATGCCGGCCCGCGCATCTACCCGCGCTCGCGCGCTTTGATTTTCGCTGCCCTCGCGTGGTATTTCCGAGTATATTATCCGGGACAACACCGCTCGACGGCGGACGATCAACGGGAAAGGTGGACCATTTATGAATCGCAGAAATTTCATCCGCTCGATTGCCTGCGCGACCACCGCATCCGGCGTCGGAGGCGCGACCGCTTTCGGCTCCCTCCTCTTCAGCGCGAAAGAGTCTCCACGGGTAGCGATCACGATGGATGACTTCAGCATGGCCGAGACGCCGAGGCTCTCGGTCGAGGAGCGCAACCGCCGGGTGCTCGACGCGCTGGCGCGCCACTCCGACCTGAAGGCCGCGCTCTTCGTCGCGGGGAAAAATTGCGACAACGAACAGGGCAAGAGAATGCTCGGCCCGTGGAACGACCGGAAGCATACGATCGCCAATCATTCCTATTCGCACCACTACTATAATTCCAAGAGGATGAGCTTCCAGGTCTTCTCCGAGGACGCCCTGCGCGGAGAGGCGGTCATCAAGGATTTCTCCAGGTTCAAGAAGCTTTTCCGCTTCCCCTATCTAAAGGAGGGAGATACGGCCGAGAAGCGCGACCTCATGCGCGCTTTCCTGAAGAAGCACGGGTACCGGACCGGGCACGTGACTATAGACGCCTCCGACTGGTACGTGGACGACCGCCTGAGAAAGCGCCTTGAGAAGGAGCCCGACGCCGACCTCTCCCCTTACAGGAATTATTACCTGGACCACATTCGAGACCGCGCGACCTATTATGACGACCTGTCGCGCAAGGTGCTGGGCCGGAGCGTCAAGCACACGCTCCTCGTCCATTTCAATCTCCTGAACGCGCTCTTCCTCGACGACCTGCTCTCGATGTTCGAGAACCGGGGGTGGAAGCTGATCGACGCCGACGAAGCGTTCGAGGACCCGGTCTTCTCCTCCGCTCCGAACATACTGCCCGCGGGCGAGAGCATAGTGTGGGCGCTGGCAAAGCAGGCGGGGAGATTCGACAGCCTGCTGCGATACCCCGGAGAAGACGGCGAGTACGAAAAGGAAAAGATGGACAGGCTCGGCCTGTAAAGAGAGGCCGGAGTGATGATACGAAGCGTTTTATTCAACTCGATATTGTTGTTCGCATGCCTCTTCTCGGAAGGCGCTTTCCGACAGCAGGGCTCTCTCGAAGGGCACTGGGAAGGCGCGGTCGTTCGGGGGAATGCGGTGCGAATCGTGAGAGTCGATTTCGTCAAAGAGGGCGACGGCCTGAAGGCCATTTTCGACATCCCCGACTTTCTGACCTGGGCGCTTCGGCCGCAGGCCGTGACCTACGCGCCGCCGAAAGTGACTGTCCGAATTCCCCTGATGGGCGACGCGAGCCTCGAAGTAGACGACGGCAAAGGCGAGATGACGGGCGTCCTGGGCGCGTCGACTCCGCCGGTGACGATTCACCTGAGGCGGGCTCTTAAGCCGGTCGAGGCGCGGATCATCAAAGAAGAAGTGCAGTTTCAAAACGGGGACGTGACGCTGTCGGCGACCCTCGTGCTGCCGAACACGAAAGGCCCGCACCCGGCGATAGTCTGGATCCAGGGCCGCGGCGGCCGCATCAGAGAAGACACGGCGCGGGTCAAGATATTTGCCCAGCACGGAATCGCAAGCCTCATCTATGACAAGCGCGGCGGCGGCAAATCGACCGGCAATTTCGCGGCGGCCACCATGTCGGATCTCGCCTCTGACGCGCAGGCCGCCGTCGAATTCTTATCGAAGCGGGAAGGAATAGACCCGAAGCAGATAGGCCTGCACGGAGAGAGCGCCGGGGGGTGGATCGCTCCCCTGGTCGCGGCCCGCTCGCGGGTTCCCGTCGCCTTTGTCATGACAAGCTCAGGCCCTGCCGAAAGCGTTCGCGACCAGCAGATCCACGCCTACCCTTACGTCCTGCGGTGGTCCGACCAGAAGTACTCGGATGAAGAGATCGCGGCCGCCGAAGAGTACGCGCGCCGTCGCATGCGGGTCGTTTACGACAGGCAGGGGCAGGCGGAATACGAAGCCTCGGTTGCCAGGCTCAAAGGCATGAGCGCGGGAAAGGCTCTGCTGGAGCCTCCGGCAAGTGACGCGGAGGACATCGACTGGCTGCGCCGTAACGGCTACGATCCCGGCCCCGACCTCAAGAAGATCACCGTGCCTTACCTGGCTTTCTACGGGGGCAGAGACGGGATCGTGCCGCCGGATGAGAACGTGAAGAAGCTGGAAAAGTACCTGACGGAGGCCGGAAACCGGGACTTCAAAATCGTCACGATCCCCGGCACCGGCCACGACCTCTCGTACCCCGACGGGCCTCCGGCGCGCTCCGAAAACAGCCCCTGGATGTGGGGCCGCGTGGCTCCCGGCTACGTCGATGTGATGCTCGACTGGCTGCTGAAGCGAGTCAGGGTGGCGCGATAATCGAAGGGCGATCGAAGGCCGCCTGGCCAGGCATTTCGCCCGCTTGTTATAATGTAGGCCTCTTGTGGCCCCGATTCGAGAATCTCGAGCAATCCCGGACCCCATCGCCCGGCGGACGTGTTTTGAGGATGAACGTGGAGAAGTTATGAGCACAAACAGACCCCAGACAAATAAGACCCGCGAGAAGAAGAGAGAACAGTTTACCGGAGAAGCGAAAGCCCGGAGCAAAACCGTACCCATGGCGATCGTCGCGCTGGTGGCGCTCGCCGCCATAGGCGGCTATCTCATATGGGGCAGCTCGCGAGATAACCCCGGGGCCTCCCCGGTCGCCGGCCGCTCGGGGGCCGGGTCGGGCGACGTGACAATCCCCATAGCCGATCTTCAGAGCGGCAGCGCGAAGTTCTTCGATTATAAATTGTCCTCGGGCATGCCGATTCGCTTCTTCGCGATCAGGAGCTCCGACGGAGTTTATCGCGCCGCACTCGACGCCTGCGACACCTGCTTCCACGCGAAGAAAGGCTATCACCAGGAGGGCGACGATATGGTCTGCAATAACTGCGGGATGAAGTTTCATTCCGCGCGCGTGAACGAGACCTCCGGCGGATGCAACCCCGTGGGCCTCGAGCGCTCGGTAGAAGGAGACCACCTCGTCATCAAATCCGGCGAGCTCGAAAAGGGCGCAAGGTACTTTTGAGCGGCGCGGCTTCGGAGATCACATGCGAATCAGCACGATTGCCATTGCCAATCTCAAGCGCCGGAAAGGCAAGGCGCTCTTTCTCGTCCTGGGCATCGCCATCGGCATCGGGACGGCGGTGGCCCTGCTCAGCCTGAGCGGCTCGATCAAGGAAGAGATAGGCACGCAACTCGACCAGTACGGGGCCAATATAGTCGTCGTCCCCCAGTCCAACAGCCTCTCGCTCGATTACGGCGGCATCAGTATCTCCAGCGTCTCCTTCGACGTTCACCAGCTCAAGAACGAGGACGCGGAAAATATACTCGACATCCCATACCGCGACCGCCTCAGCATCATCGCGCCTAAAATATTGGGCGCCGTCTCGGCGGACAGAATCGAGGTGCTGCTCGCGGGGGTCGATTTCGAAAGCGAGCTGAAGCTGAAGCGATGGTGGCGCGTGGAAGGAAAGACTCCGGCCGGCGACGGCGAGATGCTGGCCGGGTACGAAGCGGCGCTCGCCTTGAACCTGATCGAGCCCGTCGAGCAGACGGGGCCGGGAGAAGGCGCGCACGGGGGAGGCCACGAGCCCGGAGGGCCGGGAGGAGGACGATTCAGGATCGCCCGCGACCGGGTTCAGGTCGCGGGCCGGGAGCACAGGGTCTCGGGCGTGATCGCGAAGACGGGCGGGCCGGAAGACCGGATGCTTTTCGGCTCGCTCGCTCACGTGCAGGCGCTTCTCGGGAAGCCCGGCCAGCTCAGCCTCGTCGAAGTGAGCGCGCTCTGCAAGGACTGTCCCGTCGAAGAGATCGTCGCGCAGATCGGCGAGCGCCTGCCGCACGTGAAAGTATCCGCGATCCAGCAGAGGGTGCGCGTGCGCACGGAGACGGTCGAGCGGCTCACGCGCTTTTCCGCGGCCGTTTCGGCGGTCGTGCTCGCCATCGGCGCGCTTATGATATTCACGACGATGACGGGGGCGGTCGTCGAGAGGACCCGCGAGATAGGCGTGCTGAGGGCCATCGGATTCCGCAGGGCCCACATCATCAAAGGCCTGATGATAGAGGTCGCGGTGATGAGCGTCGCGGGCGGGCTCCTCGGGTGGATGGCCGGCATGCTCGCGAGCTGGCTCGCGCTTCCCTACTTCGCCGAGACGAATATAAACCTCCGGTTCGAGCCCGCGCTCGCGGCGGCCGCGATAGGCGCGGGCCTCCTGATCGGCGTGGCAAGCAGCCTCTATCCCATCTTCCGCGCCTCGCGGCTCGATCCTTCCGAAGCCGTCCGGTACGTGTAGGGGCCGCCTATTGAGGGGTGCCAACAGAGTGCCTTTTTTATCCGCGGAACAGGTCGGCAAAATTTATCAACCCGATAGCGAGTCCTCCGCCGTGCGCGTGCTCTCCGGCATAAACATCGAGATCGAGGAGGCCGAGTTCGTCTGCCTGATGGGGCCTTCCGGGTCGGGCAAGAGCACATTGCTCACGATAGTGGGCGCGATGAACCGGCCCTCGGAAGGGCGGGTGCTGGTCGACGGGATAGACATTTACGACCTGACCGACGAGCGGAGGGCGGACTTCAGGCGAGAGTATCTCGGGTTCGTCTTCCAGCAGCACCACCTGCTCTCCTACCTGTCGGCGATCGAAAACGCGATGCTCCCGCTCGCGACGGCCGACCTTCCCTCGAAAGAAAAGCGCGCCAGGGCGATGTCGGTGCTGGAAAAAGTCGGCCTCGCCGACAAGGCGGGCAGGCTTCCGAGCCAGCTTTCCGGAGGCGAGCAGGGGAGGCTCGCGATCGCCCGCGCCATAGTCAACGACCCGCCTCTGGTGCTCGCCGACGAGCCCACGGGCGCGCTCGACACGCGCACGGGCCGGGAAGTCATGGAAGTCTTCATAGACCTCAATCGGCTCGGCCAGACGATCCTCCTGGTCACGCACAATCCCGAGAACGCCGCGCTCGCCGACCGCACGATCAATATAAGAGACGGCCGCATAGGTACCGCCGGCTCGATCACGACCCTGACGCCCGGCCCCTGATCGCAGGCCCCTGTTCTCCTATCAGCTTCTCCATCGCGTCGGCGAACAGGTCCGTTTCGGCCAGGGTAGTGTAGACGTTCGGGGTGATCCTCACCGCTTTGAATTCGGCATGAACGAGAGGCGTCACCAGTATCCGGTAATTGTCCCACAGGTGCGACACGACCTTGTACGGGTCCATGCCTTCTATGCTGACGGAAGCGAGCCCGCAGGACTGCGACGGATCGAAGGGGGTGAGGACGCGCACGCCTTTCATCCGCTCCAGCCTGCGCGCCCAGCGGTCCTTCAGATAGCGGAGGCGCGCGGCCTTCCGCTCCGGGCCTATCCCGTCGTGAAAGGTAAGGGCCTCGGCTATGGCGTTGTGATTGGCTGCCGGGTGAGTGCCTATCTCTTCGAACTTGCGGATGTTCTCGTCCATCGATTTATCGGCCGCCATCAGAGGCCACAAAGCCTTGATCTTCGACTTCCTCACGTAGAGGAACCCGGTCCCGTGCGGAGCAAGCAGCCACTTGTGGAGGCTCGTGCCGTAATAATCGCAATCGAGATCGGCGTGCTTGAAGGGAAAATGGGCGAAGGCGTGCGCGCCGTCGACTATGACTTCGATTCCGCGCTCGCGGCCCAGGCGGCATATGCGTTTCACCGGGAAGATCTGCCCCGTCAGGTTGGTTATGTGGCAGACGAGGATGACTTTAGTCCGAGGCGTGATGGCGCGCTCGAAGCGTTCGTAAAGGTCGTCCATCGACGCGGGAGGTATGGGGAACGAGATCGTCTTCAGCTTGACGCCGTCTCGCCGCTCGCGCTGCTGCCAGGACGTGAGCATTCGGGGATAATCGTGCGTCGTCGTGAGCACTTCGTCTCCCGGCTTCAGGTCGAGGCCGAAGATACACGTTTCGAGAGACTCGCTCGCGTTGCGCGTTATGGCCATCTCTTCCGGGTCGCAGCCGAAGGCCGCCGCGAGCCTGCGGCGAACGCTTTCGACCTGAGGTTCGAGCACCTGCCACATCGTACGGGCGGGCGCTTCGTTCGAGTATTCGAGGTAGCGCCGCATCGCGTCCTGAACGATGCGAGGCGAAGGGCTGACGCCGCCGTTGTTGAGGTTGACGATCGACCGGTCTACGGTAAAGGACTGCTGAATCTCGCGCCAGAAATCTTCGTCGGCCGCGACCCGTTCGGGAGTCGCGTCGCTCATCGCGCGCGAAGCGGCGAGGATGCGCTCGAGCCCGCGCTCGTGAAAAGAAGCGGCGGCCGTGCTTCCTAGTGCTTTCAAGAACCTTCGACGAGTATGCATAAGCGCCTCCTTGCGCGGTTGATCTTAAGACACGGTTACGCGGGGATGAAGAGAATACGGCCGCATTCCCGCGCGAAGGGCGAGGCGAGGCGCGGGCGATTTCACCTGAACAGGTCGCGCCCGACGGAGCGAAAAAGCTCGTCGATTCGCGCGTCTCGCGCCTCGTAATCGAAGCCGCGAATGACGGCCACCGGGAGCCCCGCGCTTTTTTTCATGACGAGCTCGGCCGCCGAGGCGAGCTCGTCGGCGACGGCGATGATCGTGACTCGAAGCTCGCGCCCGTGCGAATCATTCTGCCCTCGATAATCGGCCAGGGGGGCGATGCCCGCCAGCCCGATGGCGACGTTGGTGATGCCCTCGCGCCAGGGCCGCCCGAAGGTGTCGGATATTATCACCGCGACCTCGACTCCGAACTCGCGGATCAGGGCAGCCCGGATTCGGCGGGCCGACAGGTCCGGGTCGAGCGGCAGCAAGACGGCCGTGCCTTCGGCCGTGTTCGACGCGTCCACGCCCGCGTTCGCGCAGATGAAGCCGTGCCGCGTCTCGCAGATTATCACTCCGCGCTCCATGCGGACGACTCGCCTGGACTCGCGCAGGACCACCTCGACCATCCGCGCATCTTTGTCGTGCGCGCGCGCCCACTCCGTAGCGAGCTCCGACGGCTCGATCGAATCCAGCCGGACGACGCGCCCTTCGGCCTTCGAGATCACCTTTTGCGCGATGACGAATACGTCTCGCTCCGCGACTTCGAGGCCGCTCTCGCGTATGGCCCGGGCCAGCAGCGCGGCGAAGTCGTCGCCCTCGTGAATTTCCGGCAGCTTTTCGACCGCGACTATCTCTATCATCTTCTTTCCGAAATCTTCCACTCTTCGAGCAGGTCGCATGTCTTCGTGCCGCGCCCGAGCTCGAGCAGGAGGTCTATATCGGACGGCTCGTCGATATCGAGAGCTATCGCGGAATTATTCACGACCGTACAGGCCGCCCCCGAGCGCGCCGCCGCTTCCAGGTGCAGCGCGAGCGAGTTCGGCCCGAAGCGCGACGGGAACAGGGCCGGGGGCGTGCGAATGATGGCGTTGGTCCCCGTGCCTTCGCGAGAGGGCACCATCAGCGCCGCGGGCGCCCGCAGGTCCACGGAGAGCAGCTCATCGACATCCGAGGCCCGCACGAGAGGTATATCGGCCGGAAGGCGCAATACGCATTCGAAGCCGCGCGCTTCCAGTATGCGCGATGCCCGGTCTATCGAATCGCTCTCCGATACCTGGGTCTCTTCGACGAGCAGATCCCACCCGAGCGACCGCGCCCGCTCGATGGCGGGCCGGAAGCTGCTGACCAGAAACACACGGTCCGGCCTTGCGGCCTGTGTCACGGCGTCGCCCACATCTTCGAACATGGCCCAGGCCAGGCTCCTTCGCTCGCCGGGCGAGAGCATCGCGGCGAGCCGCGTCTTTGCCCGCGCGGGGTCTTTGACTGGGATCAGCACCGCTTTCATAGTCTCGGGATCGCATCTCGCCCGCGCCCCCGCGCGTCCTTCAGCACCCTCATGACTTCGCGCGCGAGACGCCGCTTGTCGTCGAGCGTCTTCATGATCGTGTCGAGTATGGCCGCGCGCGGGCCGAGCGCTTCTATGCCGGGCCGTAATTCCGCGTCGGTCTGATCGAGCACGAATATATCGACGAGCTCCCTGTAAAATCCGGCCACCCCGCGCGCGGAGACTTCGTGGCCCAGGTCTCGCAGCATCTCCGCCGCGGGGCCTTTCAAGGCCTTGCCGCCGATGATCGGAGTGATGGCGAGCCTCGTCGCCCGCGTCTCCTTGAGAGCTTCGCGCACGCCGGGCACGGCCAGGATCGGGCCGATGCTGATGAACGGGTTGCTCGGGCAGATTATGACGGCATCCGCGTCCCGGATTGCGCTCTCGACTCCGGGGCCGGGCCTCGCCGATTCGATGGCGTCGAATTTGATCTCGCGCACTTTCGGCTCGCACCTGCGGCGGACGAAGTATTCCTGAAAGTGCATCTCGCCTTCATCCGTGACCACGCGCGTAGGCGTGTAGGACTCGGTCATCGGGAGGATTCTCTCGCGCACGCCGAGCGCGCGCGAGATATGCTCCGTCACTTCCGCGAGCGAGCGGCCCCGCCTCAGACGATCCGTGCGATGTATGTGCGTGGCGAGGTCGCGGTCGCCCAGATTGAACCACGAGGCTTCGCCGTACCGGGCCATCCACTTCAACGACTCGAACGTGTCGCCCTTTATTCCCCAGCCCGTCTCCTCGTTGATCACGCCGGAGAGCGTGTAGGCGAGCGTGTCGATGTCGGGGCAGATGCGAAGCCCGAAGAGCTCGATGTCGTCACCCGTATTCGCGATGATGGTTATCTCTTCAGGCGACAGCACGCGCGAGAGGCCGAGCAGGAACTTGGCCGCGCCGACGCCTCCGGCTAGGGCTGTGATCTTCATCATTCCAGACCGACCACGCGGAATCGCCCCGTCTTCACCTTGTAACGGCGGTTGATGCCGATGAGCAGCACCGTCATTCTTTCGAGCGTGCGCGCGCTGTAAAGCGTCCCGGCATCGACCGGGCGAAAACCTTCGATGGACGGGATCGCTTCCATGACGCGCGCCCTGGCTTCCTTCGAATCGCTCGCCACGAACACGTCGCAATCGAGCGCCGCGCCGGGGTCGAGCAGAAGGTGCGCGGGCTCGGTCTTGAACGCCGCGACCAGGGGCACGGATTCCGGCAGGCGCGCTTGCAGGTGCTCGCTGGCCGAGCCCTCCGGCAGCTCGACATATCGCACGCGCCCTTTGTCGAAAGAGACCGGCACCGTGATGTCGATGAGAATGGAGCCCGGTTTGAAGCCGTCGGCGAGGCTTTCGACCGTCGCGGCCGCGTGCTCGAAAGGCACGGTGAGCAGGACGAAATCCGCGCCCGCGACCGCCGCGCGGTTGTCCGCGTAGAGTATGAGATCGCTTCCGGCTATCGCGTTCAATTCGTCGGCAGCCTCTTTCGCGCGTTCGGCCGAGCGCGAGCCTATGGTCACCCGCGCTCCGGCCATCGCCCATCTGAGCGCGAGGCCGCGCCCCTCTTCGCCCGTCCCCCCGATGATGCCGATCTTCGTTGCTTTGATGTCCATTATTAAAACCTGAGACCCTGTTTTAGATTCCCGGCAGGTCAAGGTTGCCATCAGCCCGGGAGCGTGTCAATCAAAAGGGCATCGCGGCGAGGATTTGCGAGTGGCCCGAGCGGCCGGGTCTGGTGTATAGTCGAACGTAACTTTTCGATTCCAAGATTTTGATTCTAAGATTAGGAGTGTACGCGGTGAAAAAGAAGATACTTTTCGCAAGCCTGATGGTGGCGTCCCTCGTGATGGCCGCCTCGGCCCCGGCAAAGGGGAAATCCGGAAAAACCGATAAAGTTAAGTCGGTTTACGACTTCGCGATCAAGGACATCAACGGGAAAGATGTCAAGCTGAAGCATTATCGCGGCAAGGTGGTGATGCTCGTCAACGTGGCGAGCAAGTGCGGATACACTCCGCAGTATGAAGGGCTGCAGAAGATATATGCGAAATACCAGGCACAGGGATTCGTGGTTCTCGGCATTCCGGCTAACAACTTCGGAGGCCAGGAGCCCGGCACCAACGAAGAGATCAAGACCTTTTGCTCGACGAAGTACAACGTGACGTTCCCCATGTTCTCAAAGGTCTCGGTGAAGGGCGACGACATCGCGCCCCTCTACAAGTTCCTCACGGACAAGCAGACCAACCCCGAATTCGGCGGGGACATTACCTGGAACTTCAATAAATTCCTGGTCGACAGGAACGGGAAGATCATCGCTCGCTTCACCTCGAAGGACGCGCCCGAAAGCGAGAAAGTGATTCAGACGCTCGAAGCCGCCCTGAAGCAGTAGCTCCGCCATGCCGATCGTCGGAAGCCGCAGCCCGCGGCTTCCGATCCTCGACCTCTTCCCTCCTCCGCTTGGCAATCGCTTCATTTGGGTTTACCTTGTAGGGGCAAGGGCGAGCCTTGCCCGGGTCGTGCGGAACACGACGACAAATCGCTTTCAAGGTAGATTCAGATGAAGATAGGCATCGCGCTTCCGCAGCTCGGGCCGCAGGCCACGCCTGAGAATCTCGCCCTCGTGGCCCGGCGCGCGGAAGAGCTCGGATACGACTCCGCGTGGGTGCTTGAGCGGTTGCTGGTCCCCGTCAATCCTCGCGAGCCTTACCCGGCGACTCCCGACGGCAAGCTGCCGGAAAGCTACAAGACCGTGCTCGACCCGCTTGAGACCCTGACCTTCGCGGCCACGCAGACAAGCAGGCTGCGGCTCGGCACAAGCGTCATCGTGCTGCCTTATCACACGCCTATCGAGCTGGCGCGTCGCGTCGCCACGCTCGACGTTCTCTCGCACGGCCGGGTGAGCGTGGGCGTGGGCGCGGGGTGGTCGCGCGACGAGTTCGAGGCCGCCGGAACTCCTTTCGCCCGGCGCGGCGCGCGCAGCGAGGAATTCTTGCGCGCTTTGATCGACCTGTGGACTAAAGACCCGGTCGGCTTCGACGGGGAGTTTTATCATATCCCGGAGTCCTTCGTGGGGCCAAAGCCCGCGCAGAAACCGCACCCTCCCATCTACGTCGCGGGCTACGGCCCCTATGCGATCGAGCGCGCGGTGAAGTTCGGCAGCGGGTGGAATCCGTCCGGCATCCCGAGCTTCGGCTGGCTTCAGAAGATGATCGGACAGCTTCACGAGGCCTCGGACCGCGAAGGCAGGAATTCGAAAGAGGTCGTGCTCCGCGCCTCGCCCGTCGTCTTCGAGGAGTCGCGAGGAGAGAAGCGCAAGCCGCTTATGGGCACCCTCCGGGAGATTCGCGAAGACATCGCGAGGCTCCGGGAGATCGGAGTCACGGAGCTCGTGCACTCCCCGCCGGAGATCGGCTTCAATATGAGCGCGAGCGTAGACGCGGGCCTGGCTCGCATGGAAGAGTTGATCGAGATATCCCGCTGAGTACTTCGAGGAAGAGATTATGACCAGACCCTTACGGTTCGGGATTCAAACGGCGCCGCAAAACACGACCTGGCAGGAGATGCGAGAGGCGTGGCGACTGATCGACGAGCTCGGCTACGACACGGCCTGGACGTTCGATCACTTCTTCCCCATCCTGAGCGACCCTTCCGGCCCGTGCCTCGAAGGATGGGTCGCGCTCGCGGCCCTCGCGGCCGAAACCTCCCGCGTCAAGGTCGGGACGCTCGTCACCGGCAATACCTACCGCAACCCCGGTCTCCTCGCCAAGATGGGTGCCACCCTCGATCACACGAGCGGCGGCCGCTTGATTATGGGCATAGGGGCGGGCTGGTATGAGCTTGAGCACGACGCCCTCGGCATTCCTTTTTACACCGTGACGGAGCGCATACACCGCCTGGACGAGGCCGCGGAGATAATCAAGCGCATGTGGACCCGGGAACAGACCACCCTCGACGGCCGGTACTACAAGATAAAAGACGCGTACTGCGAACCCAAGCCCGTGCAGCGGCCCCGCCCCCCCCTGATGATAGGCGGGCAGGGAGAGAAGCTCATGCTCAGGGTCGTAGCGAAGCACGCGGACCAGTGGAATACTTTCGGGTCGCCGGAGGTTTTTCGCCACAAGCTCGAAGTGCTCAAAGAGCACTGCCAGGCCGTGGGCCGCGACGTAAAAGAGATCGAAGTGTCGTGGGCGGGCTCCACGTTCATCACCGATTCGAGCGCGGAGAAAGAGGCTCTGCAGCGGAAGGTAGCGGCGCTGTTCGGCGCGGAGCCCGAGCAGATGGCCGGGTCCCTGCTGATAGGCCCGGTCGAAGAGCTTCGCGACCGGATACATAAATTCGTGGAAGCGGGCGTCACGCACTTCATATCGATAATCGATCCTCCTTTCGATCACAACACGATCCGCGGGTTCGCCGAAGAGGTGATTCCCGCGGTACGAGGCTGAGGCCGCGCGAGCGGATTCATCGATGCGCGTATCGACCTCATCAACCCCGTCCGGTTTCGACGAAGCCCTGGCCTCGGCCCGCGGCGGCGCGATCACGCGAGACCAGGCGCGCGCGCTCGTCCGGGCGCGCGAGGGGCGGGAGCTCGAATCGCTTATGGAGGTCGCGGCCCGCCTGCGCGACCGCCTGAAGGGCAGGCTCGTCAGCTACTCCAAAAAAGTATTCATCCCCCTTACCAACCTCTGCCGCGATTACTGCGGCTACTGCACTTTTCGCAAGGACCCGGGGCAGGCGGGCGCTCACACGATGACGCCGGATGAGGTGCTCGCGGTCGCGGAAGCGGGCGCGCGGCTCGGGTGCAAGGAAGCGCTCTTCAGCCTGGGCGACAGGCCCGAAGCCCTCTTCCCGGAGATGCGCGAAACGCTCGAAAGATTCGGCCACCGGACGACGCTCTCTTACCTGGCGGAGATGTGCGAGCGGGTCTTGAACGAGACGAGCCTGCTCCCGCACGCGAACGCCGGCCTGATGGGGCGGCACGACCTCTCGACGCTCAGGCAGTTCAGCCCGAGCATGGGCCTGATGCTCGAATCGGCGAGCGACCGGCTCGCGGCGCGCGGCATGCCGCACGACAACGCTCCGGATAAAGCCCCGCGCCTTCGCCTTAAGACTATCGAAGAAGCGGGGCGGCTGCGCATCCCCTTCACCACCGGGATACTGATCGGCATAGGAGAGACGCTCGACGAGCGGATCGACTCGCTCCTTGCCATAAGAGAGCTGCACGACCGGTACGGACACATTCAGGAAGTGATCATTCAGAACTTTCGCGCCAAGGCGGACATCCCGATGCGCCTCCACCCGGAGCCTCCCCTCACGGACCTTGCCCGCACCGTCGCCGTCGCGCGAATCATCCTGAGGGAAGTCAACGTGCAGGCGCCTCCGAATCTCTCGGATGAGGACTACCCGTTTCTCATCAAGGCGGGGCTCAACGACTGGGGAGGCATCTCTCCCCTCACTCGCGATTTCATCAACCCGGAAAAGCCCTGGCCGCATATCGAGCACCTGAGTCTGCGCACCGCCTCCGAGGGCTTCGAGCTGAAAGAGCGTTTGACCGTCTACCCCGAATTCGTACTGCAAGAAGATTTCTTAGATCCGCGACTGGCCGCGCGCGTGCGCTCGATGGCGGACGCGCGCGGTTACGCGCGAACGGAGGAGAGCCATGAAAGAGATGTCGCCGACGCTTAAAGAGTTCTGCCGGCAGCAGGAGCTGATGAGAGTGGCTTATACGGACGGCCGCGGATACCCGCGCGCGGTGCCCGTCTGGTTCGTGGTCCTCGAAGACCGATACTGCTTCGGGACAGACCGCGCGAGCGCCAAATGGAAGGCTATAGAACACGACCCGCGCGTAGGCTGGGTAATAGACGGCGGCGCGAAAGGCGAATACAAGGGCGCGTCCATGTGCGGAGCGGCGGAAGAGGTGAAAGATGAGGGAGTGCGCGCCCGCGTCCACGAGGCCATGGGATTGAAATATTTCGGCTCGACCGACCATCCCGAATTCATAAAGATATTCGGGGAGGCGAATGATCCGGAGACCGTATACCTGCGGCTGAAGGCCGAGGACGGGCTATTCTGGGAGTATTGAGCCCCTTTAGCTGAGAGACGAGATCGAAGCAGTTTCCAGGCGATTTCCAAAGGCGAATTCGATGCAGATTCAATCTACGAGAGTCCTTAAAAACATTGGGTGGGATGACCCGTCGCGGCTCGAAGACCTCCTGCCGAAGATAGACCCGCACGTCGCGCGCGCGCTCGAGCGCGCCCTGGAGGGAGCCGAGCTGTCGTTTGAAGAGGGATTGCGGCTCGCCTGCGCGAAAGAAGCGGAGATCGAAGCCCTGGTGCTCGCGGCCGACCGCGTGCGGCGGGACCGCGTAGGCGACCGGATCACTTACGTCGTCAACCGCAATATCAACTTCACGAATATATGCTTCATCGGCTGCCGCTTCTGCGCGTTCAGCCGCGCCCCTCGCGAATCGGACGCATACTTCCACTCCTTTGAAGAGATAGCGCGGCGCTCCGAGGAAGCCTGGGAGCTGGGGGCGCGCGAAGTGTGCGTGCAGGGCGGATTGCCCCGCGGGCTCGACGCCTACTACTACCGCGATATCCTGCGAGTGATAAAGGCGGCGACCCCCGGAATGCACATCCACGCCTTTTCGCCGATGGAGATAGTCTACGGAGTGGAGCTGACGGGCATGGTCTTGCGTGATTACCTGACCATGCTCAAAGAGGCCGGCCTCGGGACCCTGCCCGGCACGGCGGCGGAGATACTCGACGACGACGTGCGCAATCAGATAGAGCGGGTCAAGCTCAAGGTGCCGCAGTGGATCGAGGTCATCAAGACCGCGCACAGGATCGGCGTGCGCACGACCTCGACCATGATGTACGGGCATACGGAGACCGAAGAGCACTGGGTGCGTCACCTGCTGCTGCTGCGCGATATTCAGAAGGAGACGGGCGGGTTCACCGAATTCGTCCCCCTCGGGTTCGTCCACGAGCACACGCAATTATTCAAATCGGGCGACGCGCGGCCCGGCCCCACGGTGGAAGAACACCTGAAAGTACACGCGCTTTCGCGCCTGATGCTGAGCGGGTGGATCGACAATATCCAGGTCTCGTGGGTGAAGATGTCGCGCGAAGTGACGCAGGCGTGCCTGCGCGCGGGCGCGAACGACTACGGCGGGACCTTGATGAATGAAAACATTTCGAGACTCGCCGGCTCGACCTCGGGCGAGTACATGTCGCCCGAGCAGTTCCGCGAACGAATCCGCGAGCTGGGCCGCGAGCCCGCAGAGAGAGACACGCTCTACAGGATCGTCGGAAACGGCGGCCCGGGATCAGGGGGGATTCTGTAGAGCGGGCTTCGCATGCGACCCGGGAGCTTTTTCTCATCATGCGCAGACTCGGACTTTACCTGGGCAGGCTCCCGGGCTTCGATAAGAGGGGGCTCGACAGGCGGGAGCTTATCGAATGCGTACGCGCGGCCGAGGCCTGCGGCTACGACTCGTTCTGGATGCCCGAGGCCTGGGAGCGCGAAGCCTTCGCGGTCCTGACCGAGCTCGCGACGCGAACCAGCCGGATAGGGCTAGGCACGGGGATAGTCAACGTATTCAGTCGAAGCCCGGCCCTGCTCGCGATGAGCGCGGCAACGCTCGACGATATATCCGAAGGGCGATTCCGCCTGGGCCTCGGCACGAGCGGCGCGCGGGTCGTCGAAGATTTTCACGGCTCACCTTTCAACCGCCCTCTCACGCGCCTCAAAGAGACGATTCAGATCGTTCGCCTTCTCCTGTCCGGCGAGCCCGCCGATTTCGAGGGCGAATGCTTCAAGCTCGAAAGATTCAAACTCGGATTCAAGCCCCTGAGACCCGATATTCCGATCTATGTCGCCGCCTTGAGCCCCAATAGCTTGAGACAGCTCGGAGAGACCGCCGACGGATGGCTGCCCACTCACTGGCCCCGCGCGCACCTGTCCGAAGGGCTGAGGGAGATAGTCGCCGGCGCGGCGCGGGCCGGACGCGACGCGGGCCGCATCGAGGCCGCCCCCTTCGTCAACGTGATTGTGGACGACGACGCTTCGAGGGCGAGGAACGCCGCGAGATTCCCGCTCGCCTATTATATCGGAGGGATGGGGCGGTATTATCACGCCTCGCTCAGCCGCCTCGGCTTCTCCGCCGAAGCGGACCGGATTCGCGAGGCCTGGCAGGCAGGCCGCCCGAGAGACGCCATCAAGGCCGTGACCGACGAGTTGATAGATCAGGTCGCGATATGCGGCCCCCTTGAAAGCTGCCGCGCGAAGCTGGACGAGATGTATGAAACGGGCGCTACCCTGCCGCTTATCCCCATTCCGGCCGAAGGCTCTCTGGCTGAAAAACGGCGCGTCATCGAGGCGCTGATGGCAAGACCATAGGGCGATTCGCAAACGGCCTCAGCTATTAAATGCATGCCGGGGGCATGCCGTCTCAGAGGGATACCTGGACAAAGGAGCCATTGCGTAAGCATGAACGGAGAGAATATGCCGGGTCGCCAAAAAGACCGGGAGCCGCAGCTCCTGAGGCGCTTCGGGCTGTTGCAGGCGACCGCTTTAAACATGTCGAACATGCTGGGCATCGGGCCTTTCATTACTATCCCGCTCCTGATGTCGGCTCTGGGCGGGCCGCAGGCCATGCTTGGCTGGATCATCGCCATTGCAATCGTGATTCCCGACGGCATGATCTGGAGCGAGCTCGGCGCTTCCATGCCCGGTTCGGGCGGCTCATACGTATACCTGCGCGAGGCGTATGGCCGCGAGAGCTTCGGCAGGCTCATGGCCTTCATGTTTATCTGGCAGTTCATCCTGAGCGGGCCGCTCGAGATTGCGTCCGGTTATATCGGCTTCGCGAAATACATGGGCTATATCTGGCGCGGGATCACGCCGGCTGAAACGCTTATCGTGGCCGTCGCGGTCGGGGTGGCCAACGTGCTGTTGCTCTACCGGCGTATCACTTCCATCGGTAAGATCACGGTCGGCCTGTGGGCCGGAACCCTTTTGACGACGCTGGCCGTCATCGTAACCGGCGCGATGAACTTCGACCCCCGCGTCGCGTTCGACTTTCCGCCGCACGCCTTCGACTTGTCTATCGGCTTTCTATTCGGATTGGGAGCGGCGACGCGCATCGGCGTCTACGATTACATGGGATATTACGACATCTGCTATATCGGCGACGAGGTCAAGGAGCCGGGCCGAGTCATTCCCAGGTCGATATTCATTAGCGTCGTCGGCGTGGCGTTGATCTACCTGGCGATCAATCTGTCGCTGATCGGCGTGGTGCCGTGGCGCGAATTCGTCCCCGCGGACGCGCGCCCGAACTCCGATTTCGTAGTCTCGACCTTTATGGAGAAGATTTATGGAGTGAAGATCGCGACCGTTTTTACGGCGATGGTTTTGTGGACGGCTTTCGGCTCGGTCTTCGCTCTGCTGCTCGGCTATTCGCGCATCCCGTACGCCGCCGCTCAAGACGGGTACTTCTTCAAGGTTTTCGGCCGTCTGCATCCGACCAAGAATTTCCCTCACATCTCGTTGCTGGTGATCGGCCTCATTTCGATTGCCTGTAGCTTCCTCTCGTTGGGGGTGGTCATCGACGCGCTGATTACGACGCGAATACTCGTGCAGTTCATAGGGCAGATATTCGCCGTCACGCTGCTGAGAAGACGCGCGCCGGGCCTGAAGCGCCCCTACCGCGTATGGCTCTACCCCGTCCCTAATCTGATCGCGCTCGCGGGATGGATTTTTATCTTTGCCACGACAGACTGGCTTATCATTCTTTTCGGCCTGGGAACGCTTGCGCTGGGCGGGCTCTTCTTCTTGCTGTGGGCACGGCGCGCGCATCGCTGGCCCTTCGCGCGGGCGGCCGAGACCGCCGGTGATTGAGCGCCTGGAATCAGGCGAAGGAAAGGCCGGGCGTTTCCGACGATTGAGACGCTCAATCCGCTTCGACCCTCTCCGAAGCTTCAAGGTCGTCCTGGGCGAACGATTCGGACGTGAAGAATATCCGCGTAATGTCGGGCTGCTCCTCCCGCACCCTCTTTTGCATCCGGGCGACGACCTCCCTGACGCCCACCGCGGAGAGCTCGTCGCGGAATTTGACCTCAAGCGCGAGCATCACTTCATGAGGCCCGAAGTGCATAGTGAGCAAGCGGCTGACATGCTCGACCGCCGGGTCCGATTCGACGAGGGAGCGAATGCGGCGCAGCGTTTGGGGATCAACCCCCTCGCCGATCAGCAAGCCCTTACTCTCGTACGCCAGAAAGATTGACATCAGCCCGAGCACCACTCCGATCATTATCGAAGCGAGTCCGTCCGCATAGGGGTTGTTCAACCGGTGGCCGATGAATATTCCGCAGAACGCGATGACCAGTCCGAGCAGCGCGCCGGAATCTTCAAAGAAGACTATGAATGTCGCCGGATCTTTGCTCCGATGAATAGCTTCGAGAATGCCCTGCTTGCCTTTCGCGGCCCGAAAAGCCTTCCATCCGAATACCCATGAGATGCTTTCGAAGATGAATGCGAGACCTAAAACGACGTAATTCCAGAGTGGATCGCCTGGCGGCTCAGGGTGAATGATGTGTCTCACTCCCTCGTAAAGCGACATTCCGCAGCCCAGGGCAAATATCGCGATCGCCACGATCAACGACCAGAAATAGAGCTCCTTACCGTGACCGAAGGGATGCGCCGTGTCAGGAGGCTTATGACTCTTGTATATGCCCAGGAGCAACAGGCCGCCGTTACCCGTGTCCACAAGCGAATGGATGCCCTCCGAGAGCATCGCGGAGCTGCCGGTAAAAGCGGCCGCGATAAACTTCGTCACTGCAATGGCAAGGTTGCCGAGAATCGCCGCTACGATAGCTGTTTTAGACTCTGATGCCACGTTAATCGCTATGCTGAACTTGAGGCTGCTCTCACCAGCCACGAGCCGATAAATAAAGTCGGGTTCCCTGGAACCCTCAACGAAATCACAAACGGCATGAAATCACATCCGGGCGACGAATTGCCAGTGAAAGGCGGCTACCGCTATCAATAAGCCTGCGTCGCTATTCGTCTGTCGGGCCAGGTCCGCTCGTAAAGGTGATTGACATTCCACGAAGGCGGGCATTGTCTCTAGGCGCGGAAAGTGAAGAAGCAAAAATTAAATGACCGTAGCTCTCGACCTCTCTCCGGATCATACAGGCTGTATGGACCATCGGGACTCGAAAGAGTCGCTTCAAGGTAATCACTTTGAATGAGGGTAGTCAATTTGACTTAATAAGCCGCCGGCTCTTACTCAACAGATGCAAGGTTTACGCGATGAATCCTGCTGGAATGGGAATTGCCTCTCTGATGCCGCAATGAATACGGAGCAAATCTGGAGATAAGTACATGATAGGCAACGGCAAGCAAATCGCAAATCGCAGGCAGACAACTTCCCTTGTCTTAATCCTCTGCTTATTTGCGGGTTTTACGCAATTCGGCAGGATTTCGGCGCACAGCATCGCCGGCGTGCCGGAAGGGAAAGTATCTGACGACTACAAGCTCTCTACAGACCTGCGGGACCGTGTACGGTCATTACCCCGATCGAGGCTCGACTCCGGGGATGTGAGCGGCCGGGGAGAGGATCGTGTCAGAGTCATTCTTCAGTTGAAAGCCAAAAAGCGCGGCCAGATTGAAGCCCTGCTGAATGACGAAAGCATACCGGCGGTGGATGAGCTTAAGAGCTTCAACTTCAGAGTTGTCGAGGTGCCCGTCAGCAAGCTGCGCCGCATCGCCGCTTCGGATGACGTGGCCTACATCTCGTCAGACAGAGAACTCGAGCCTCTCGGTCACATCGAGGCCGAGACCGGCATAAGGGAGATGCGGCTAGGCAACGGCAACAGCGGCATAGAGGGTAAGGACATAGGCATTGCTATAGTAGACTCCGGCATCTACAAGGGCCACCATTCTCTCGGCGGGCGCATAGACGCGAAGGTGGACTTCACCGGCGAAGGAGTTGTTGAAGAGGACCCTTACGGGCATGGCACTCACGTGGCCGCGATGGCTGCCGCCAATGAGCACGTAGCACGTGGAGCATACAGCGGGCCTGCAATCTCTTCGAAGATAATCAACCTGCGTGTCCTCGACTCGCACGGCAACGGCCTGTCGTCGAACTTACTGAGAGCGCTCGACTGGATCCTCGCTCCGACCGACTCTAACAAGCCCCTGGGAGAAAAGAACCACCAGAAATACAAGATTCGAGTTGTAAACCTGAGCCTGGGCACTCTGGCCGTCGATTCCTACGTTAACGACCCGCTGTGCCTCGCCGTGCGCAGGCTGGCAAACGCCGGGATCGTCGTCGTCGTGGCGGCGGGCAATAACGGGAAAGACAGCGAAGGCAACAAGCTTTACGGTCATATACACTCGCCGGGCAACGAGCCTTCCGCGATCACGGTCGGCGCGGTCAACACTTTCGGCAC
>DATLMR010000428.1:0-11109 GCA_035537555.1 Blastocatellia bacterium | reverse complement strand
GGAGATACGGATTCGGGCGAGAGTCAGGCGGATTTCTTGAAGCGATTTTCGAATCATCGAGCTTTAAATGAGCGAGGGAGGGCGTGATGTCCGCCCTCCCTCAAAAAGTTACCGGCCTCCTGTTGCTAGAAGCGTAGCTTGATGCCGAGCTGCGCCTGGCGGGGGTCTCCGAAGCCCGAGCGGACGGTGCCGTCGAAGTTGAACAGCAGGGGGCCCGGGACCGCGATCTGGTTCGTGTTGTTGAAGAGGTTGAAGACCTCGATCAAGGGCTCTATCTGCGCGCGCTCGCCTATCTTGAATATGCGGCTGGCGCGGAAATCGAGCGAGTAAAACTGGTTCTTCTTCCGCGTCGTGTTACGCCCGATGTCCTGGCCGTTGACGAATGGGCGGTCGAGCGTGTTGCCGTCCAGGTTGGCGTCGTTGGGCAGAAGGACCGAGGCCGGCTGTGCCGAGCGCGCCTGGAAGATGGCCGTGAAGATCACGTCCCACGGAAGCTGAAATACGCCGAACGCGTTGAAGCGGTGGCGCTGGTCGCGGTCGGAAAAGCCGTATTCCGGCCTGAAGTCGGTCACGTCGGAGTAGCGGAAGGTGAACGGGTCGCGCTCGTTGTCGTCATCCGAATAGTCCCAGCTCAGGACGTAATTGGCCTGGAACTGGAACCTTCGACTGAATCGCTTGTTGGCCGAAAAGACGAAGCCGCGATAAAGCGAGCGCCCGCTCGATTCGGTCGTGGCCAGCTCGCCTATGCCGGACCCGTCGGCCCTCGCGAACGGCTGCGGCCCGTCGAACAGCTTCCGGCCGTCGGGCGCGAAATGGCCGACGAAGGACGGCGTATTGCGATTCACGAAGCGAGTCAGGTGGACCGTGTTCGCGTAGTTGAAGGCGAAGGTGAGCGAAAGGTTCCTGGCCACTTCGCGCTCGAGCGACAGGCCCCACTGGAACGTGCGCGGGTTGCGGAAGTCCGAGGCGAAGACTCGCACGCCGGGATTGAATGGAGTGAAGTTCGCCGTGTCGGTGAATATTCCGAGGTTCGCGGGCGGGGCTCCCAGAAACGGGGTCGCACCCGAGGTGAAGATCGTGCCCGAGATCGAGCCGTCCGTGTTGCGCGGCCCGGCGAGCACCAGGCCCGGAATCCGCGCGTAATAGATTCCGGCGTTCGCGCGAATGACGGTCTTCGAATCGTTGGCCGGGTCCCACGCGATGCCGAGGCGCGGCTGCCAGCCCTTCTTCTCGTTCGGAATCGAGCCGTCGGACGGGAAGCCCGGCGCGCCCACGAACTGGCCGTAGCGGCGGTCGGAAAGCGGCAGGATCGGCTGGTCCTGAATCTGCGCGTAGTAACGCAGCCCGTAGCTGATGCTGAGGTTCGGGCGAGGCTGCCACTTGTCCTGAACGTAAAACTCGGGCTCTTTCTGGATGAAGGCCTGCGTGCCCGCCTCTTCGACCGAGCGCCCGCCGAGCGGCGCGAATTGCAGGTAGAAAAGAAGCCCTCCGAAATCGTTGTTGTCGTTTAGATAGTCTTCGAACGAATCTATGGAAGCGAAGATGTACCGCCCGCGCGCGAACCCCACGAAGGTCTGGCTCGTGCGCGTGCGGTTGAAGTCGAAGCCCATCTTGATCGAGTGCGATCCGCGAATCAGCGAAAGATTCTCGGTGATCTGAAAGCGCGTATCGGTCTCCGGCACGGGCAGGAAGAAGGGCCGCCCGAAGCGGAACGCCGTGGGGTCGCCCGTCTCCGGGTCCGTGCCCGCTATGGCCACGTCGGGGAGGTCCGGCCCGTCGTAAAAGCGCGGGCGATTCTCGCGCGCGTACTGGAAGCGGAGCTCGTTCAAAAGGGTGGGCGTGAAGGTGGTCACGAGCTGCGTGATGAAGGCGTGTGAATTGTCGGTCTCGCGCCCGTTCGCGCTGCGGCCCCAGGTGGGCACGTCGAACGTGCCGTTGACCTGCTCGGCGCGGCTGTAGTTGTGGCGGATTGTCAGCAGGTTCTTCGCGTTGACGTTCCAGTCGACTTTGCCCAGCAGCACGTTCGCGTCGTTGGTGCGCTCGATGATGCCTTCCTCGCCGGGGCTGTTGAGGCGGGTGGCGAATATTTGAACGAGCCTCGGGTCTATGCGGTTCGATTTCGAGCTCGTGCCGGCGTTCTGGTCGTACGCCAGGAAGAAGAAGGCCTTGTTGCGCTTGATCGGCCCCCCGAAGCTGCCGCCGAACTGGTACTGGCGGAAGTCCTCGGTCGGCACGCGGGCGGCGACGGCGTCCGGGTTCTGCGAGGTGAGGGCCTTGTCGCGGAAGAAGAGGAACCCGGAGCCGTGGTATTCATTCGTCCCCGACT
The DNA here is from genome assembly GCA_035537555.1 of Blastocatellia bacterium. Lineage (GTDB taxonomy): Bacteria > Acidobacteriota > Blastocatellia > UBA7656 > UBA7656 > DATLMR01. Next base: position 8,783 of record DATLMR010000428.1, on the reverse strand, counting down.
TGGTCACGACGTTGATGAAGCCCCCGCTCGACCGCCCGAACTCGGCCGAGCCGCCGTCGGTCACGACCTGGAACTCTTTGACCGCTTCGAGCGAGATGGTGAACTGGGGCCTCTGCCCCCCGCGCTGCTCGCCGAAGAACGGGTTGTTGGCGTCCGCGCCGTCCACGGAGATGTTATTCTGGATGCCTTTCTGGCCGTTGATCGTGATCTCCGCGCCGTCCGGCCCCTGTACTATAGAGACGGTTGGCGCGAGCTTGATGAATCCGACGAAGTCGCGCCCGTTGGTCGGCAGGTTGTCGACCGAGCGCTCGTTGAGGAGCGTCGAGGTCTCGGCGCGCGTTGTGTCTACCACCGGGGCCTCGGTCGTGACGGTGACGGTCTCGCTCGCTCCGGCGGGCTGGAGCGTGACGGGGAGATTGACCGTGCGGCCGACGGTAACTTCGATGTTCTCGCGGACGAGCCTGCTGAAGCCCGGCTTGCTGACCTCGACCGCGTAGATGCCGAGCGGGAGCAGCAGGGCGCGGTAGCGCCCGCTATCGTCCGTGGTGATCGTGCGCTCGAACCCTATCTCTTTCTGCCTGATGACGACGGACGCGTCCGTGATTACCGCGCCACTTTGATCGTAGACTATCCCTTCGATGACGCCCGTGGTCGATTGTGATTGCGAGCGCGCGCCTGTGGTAAAAAGGATCAGAGCGAGCAGCGGAAGGGCTATTGCGCGTATATAATGGGAGCGATTTTTGGGAACCATAAACTCTCCTTGAGTGTCGGGGTTGTCTCTTAAAGATCCGGCGACGAGCGGCAAGCGTCGTGTTGGTTTCTTGATTGTTTCCCGCCTGATCGGCTTTCACCGAAATGCAGCCTGTTCGATGATTCGATGCTGTTTTGAAACCGGAGACCGCTGTGTGAGCCAGCGCCTTTATAGGATAAGCGGCAGGAAATTTCAAGGCTGCGCAGGAATTATTTGCGAGATTATTTCTCCCGGCTTTGAAAGAGGCCTTCGATTAAAAACGGGCGGGCGATTCCATATGAACCGCCCGCCCGTTTCAGACCATGCCGGCCCCCGGCGCAAAGCGCGCGGCGGCAGACAACAGAGGCTCACAATACCCCGGCAAACTTCAACAGGTCCGTAAGAGTGAACGTGCCCGGGGTCTCCGCGGGCAGCTTCGGCCTCCAGCCCTCCTCGCGCAGGATCGAGTTGTCGCTGCGCCGGACAAGCCCGACCAGAACCTCCGCCAGCATCGTGCTGCCCACGGGGCCGAGGCGCTGCCCGTCGCCGAGGATCGCCGCCTCCGCCAGGATGTAGTACCAGAGCGGCGTGCGCCCCGCGAAGCCCGAATTCTCAAGCACCTGGGCCTGCTCTTCACTGCCCGCGCCCTCGATAAGCTGCTCGGACGTGAGCACGGGTATTTCGCGCGTGCCGGAAAACACCTGTTGGAGCGCTCCGGCTACCGCCTGCCCCGTCGGCATGCGCAGCAGGTAGCCGCGCAGGAGGTTTCGCACGGCCAGGCGCGCGCCGTCGCCCGGCTCCTCATTCCCCAGAATGTCGCGCAGGTGGAAGAGCGGCTCGACCAGCTTCGCGTCGAGGGCCCGGGCCTTGTTGAAGGGCTGACCCACGTCCACGAAGTTGTGCCATTCGATGATCCAGTTCTCGGGCAGCGTATCGTTCCCCTGCCCGAATCCGAGCCCCCCGCTCAAGGCTGTGAAGGTGAAGAGCAGTCCGAGGTCCGCGGGGAACGTGCCGGGCTCGCCGCTCTTATTGAAGTTCAGATTGAAGTCGTAATTCAACCGCACCATGCTGTGGCCGAAGCGGTACGCGGCGACCGAGTACTCCAGAGGCATGAAGAACTCTTCATCCTCGGGGTCGTAGACCCTGTTTCCGTTCTCGATCGTGTCATCCACTATCGCCGGGTCCGCGACGCGCTTAAGGAAGTCGTGCAGGACGATGTGCTGGTAGTGGCGGCGCAGAGTCTTCCGGGCCTGCTGGAAGGACTTACCCTGATCGACCAGTTTGTTGTGCGCGAGCAGAAAGGCGAGGTGCAATTGCGCGACGATGGTGTTCTCGTCGTTGCGCGGGTCGCCGATGAGCGCGGCGCGATCGTGCTGCGGGTCCGGCCCGCGCGGCTCCCGCCTGAGGTCGTTTCTGTCGCCCTTGTCCGGCGGGCGAAGGTTCGGCTTGCCGGGCAAGTTAAGCTCCGTCACCTTGCCTATCCTCATCTTTGCGCCGACCCGGGGCGCGGGAAAGCCGTAGACGCTATCGAGGTCGAGCGTCGCCGTGCGCACGTTCCGTATGTTTTCCCGTATCTCTTCGAGCGGGAGCGGCGCGAGGTCCGGACTGAGCAGGGCGGGCAGGCTGGCGGAGACCGTTTCGAGCGTGATGTCGTGGTCCAGGAACTGCCCGAAGTAGGTGTAGCCGGCCGGGATGTCGGAGTCCCCCTCGGCGGCCGAAGGGTCGGTGTCTCGCATGGTCTGACCTAGAAGGATAAGGTTGTCGCGCGTCTCTCGCGCTTCGGGCAGCAAGTTGGCCGGATCGTTCTGCAGCTCCGGGAATAGAAAATCGAAGTCCTGTAAATCGGCAGGCCTCGCCGTCGCGAATGCCAGAGGGTCGTCCGCGCTGGCTTCGGCCATGCGCGCGCGAGCGTCTCGGAAAGCCTCAAGCGGTATCGATGCTCCGTGGGGTATTCGTGCCATAACTGATTCCTCCAATCAAAGGTCAATGTTGAGCCGAAAGCTCGGGGTAAGATGGCCTGATTATGCCCAGAGAATCGTCACCGCGCTTTGCGAGTACTTCCGCCTCCCGTCGCGATACCTTCTCTGAAAGCCCGCATTATCATTGATACTGGTCGAGTACCATCGTGAGGATCATAGAGGACCCGTAATAGACCGACGCGATTATACTCACGCTTCCCAGCTTTGGCAAATCTTTGTTACTAAAGGAAAGTATTAAAGGGAAGCTCTGGCCTAACGAGTTGTTAGGCACCGCGCCTGCGCGGAAGAAGGAGGGCCGAGGCAGACGGGCTAAGGAGTTGCGGCGCTAGTGAAGATTGCTCGTGAAGATTGAAAGTCGGGTAGCCCGGCGGGGGCGGACTTGTCCGCCCCCGCGACAGGCGACCTCATTTCGCGGCGATCATTCGCTCGACGACCTCGTAGCTGGCGTTCAATGCCTGGTCGAGTTTTTCGGGGTCCGAGCCCCCGCCCGTGGCCATGTCGGCGCGGCCTCCGCCCTTGCCTCCGAGGATCTGGGCCACTTCGCGCACGATCTGCCCGGCGTTTAGCCTGGCGGTCAGGTCGTCGGTCACGCGGACCACGAGCGAGGCCTTGCCCTCGCCCGCCTGCCCGAGCACCACGACGCCCGACTTCAGCTTCTGCGAGAAGGAGTCGGCGAGCTGGCGCAAGCCCGTGGCGTCGAGGTCCGAGGCGCGCTCGGCCAGGACGAGCGCGTCCCCGACCTTGCGCGCCCGCTCGGCGGGGCCTTCCGTACCCCCCCCGACCGTCATTCCGGACTGCGCTATCTTGAGCCTCAATTGTTTTATCTCGCGCTCGTAGCGGCGGACCTGCTCCTGGAGCTTATCGACCTGCGCGGGAATCTCTCGCCGGTCCACCTTGAGCCGGTCGCCGATCTGCCTGAGGACGTGCTCGTCCTCCTGTAAGAGGGCGATGCTCGCGTCGGCGGTCTTGGCCTCCAGCCTCCGCACGCCCGCGGCTATGGACGAATCGCTCGTGATCTTGAACGGGCCTATATCGCCCGTCGCGCGCACGTGCGTTCCGCCGCACAGCTCCGTCGAAAATCCCGGGACGCTGACCACGCGAACGTCGGACGCATACTTCTCTCCGAACAGGGCCATCGCCCCGCCTCTTATGGCTTCTTCGAGCGGCCTGATCTCCGTCTCCACGCTGCGGTTCTGAAGTATCTCCGCGTTCACGATCCGCTCGATCTCCGATATCTCGTCCTCGGTGAGAGGAGCGTAGTGCGTGAAGTCGAATCTCAGGCGGTCGGGCGCGACGAGCGAGCCCGCCTGCTTGACGTGCGGGCCGAGCACTTCGCGAAGTGCCGCGTGCAGAAGGTGGGTGCCGGTGTGGTTCGCCTTTATACGGCGGCGGCGCTCCGCGTCCACGCGAGCGGAGAGGCGGTCGCCGATGCGAAGCTCTCCGCGCTCGACCTTCGTCCTGTGAAGGTAGTAGCCCTGGACTGGCGCGTACGTATCTTCGACGCTTGCCAGCCCGTTTTCGGCTTCGAATATGCCGGTGTCGCCGATCTGTCCGCCCGATTCGGCGTAAAAAGGCGTGCGGTCGAGCACCACCTCTCCGGTCTCCCCGGCCAGGAGGGCTTCACGCTCTTCGTCTCCCACGATGATCGCCAGCACGCCCGCGCCGGTCGTCTCGGTCCCGTCGTACCCGGTGAACTCGGTCTGCGGAATGTTCGCCGTTGCGCGAGCGTAAATCTCTCTCTCCTTGCGCGCGGCCGACGCCTCGGCCATCGAGGGGCCGGTCTGCTGTTGAAGCTCGCGCAGGGCCACGTCGAACTGCTCGTTGAACTCTTCCTCGCCCATCTCGGTGCCGTGCTGGCCCATAACGACTCGGATCAGGTCGCGGGGCACGCCGTAAGTGTCGTAGTTCCTCGCGAGCTCCGGCATGGGAGGCACGGCGGGCTCGTAGCGTTCGAAGAGCTCTTCGAGGCGGGGCTCGCCGACGGTCAGGATGCGGCCGAAGCGCTGCTCCTCGCCGCGCACGGTCTGCTCTATGAGCGTTCGCGCCGATAGGAGCTCGGGATAAGGGTCCGACATCAGGTCGATCACGAATTCGGTGACTCTATAAAAGAAGGGCGGCGTGAGCCCGAGCCCCCGCACTCCATGAAAAATCGCGCGGCGCATGATCTTTCGAAGCACGTAATTTCTGCCCACGTTTCCGGGCGCGATGCCGTCCGCTATCGAGAAGGCGGTGGCGCGCGCGTGATCGGCGATGACGCGCATCGACATGCCCTCGGGCGAGTCGTAGACGTACTCCTTGCCCGAGAGGCTCGCGACGAAGTCGATGATCGGCCTTATCAGGTCCGTGTCGTAATTCGACTTCACGCCCTGGACGACGACGGCGATCCGCTCGAGGCCCATGCCGGTATCGACGGACGGGGCGGGCAGGGGCTCAAGGCTGTAGGACTGGTACTGGCCCTTGCGCTCCCCGTCCTCCAGGCGCTCGCCGACGCCGCTGCGATTGAACTGCATGAAGACGAGGTTCCATATCTCCATCGTCGTGTCGCCGGGGCCGTTGACGAGGTCGGGGCGGTTCAAGCTCGGGTCTTCGGGGCGCTCGCCCGTGTAGTAGTGAATCTCCGAGCAGGGGCCGCAGGGGCCGGTGTCGCCCATCTGCCAGAAGTTGTCCTTGCGCCCGAAGCGAAGGATGCGCTCGCGGGGCGCGCCGACCTGCTGCCAGTATCGCTCGGCTTCCTCGTCGGCGGGCACCTCGTCGTCTCCTTCGAAGACGGAGAACCAGAGGCGCGCGGGATCGAGCTTGAGCTCGTTTACTAGCAGGTCCCAGGCAAAGTAGATGGCCTCTTTCTTGAAGTAATCTCCGAAAGAGAAATTGCCCAACATCTCGAAGAAGGTGTGGTGGCGCGCGGTGCGCCCGACTTCGTCGAGGTCGTTGTGCTTGCCGCCCGCGCGAATGCACTTCTGCGAAGAGGCCGCGCGCTTGTAGCCGCGCTGCTCAAGGCCGAGGAAAACGTCCTTGAACTGGTTCATCCCCGCGTTCGTGAAGAGCAAAGTCGGGTCGTTCGCGGGCAGAAGAGGCGAGCTTTTGACCGCGCGGTGATCGCGCGCGGCGAAGTATTCCAGGAATTTCTTTCTGATCTCGTGTCCGGTCATAATTTCACGTCCATTCATAAGCGAAGAATTATAGCAAAGCGGCACGTAGGGGGACAGCACGCGGAAGGAGCGGCGCGATCGGCTGAGGCGGGCTCCCCGCCCGGCCCCGCATTCCGGTCTCGTAATCCGGTCTAATAATATCGTTTGAATCGATTTTTCAACATTACGCCCGCAAAGTGTGGAGCCCGCAGGCATGCGGGCTCACGGGACTTTTCTTGCTCCCGACCGCCATGGTAAAAACATTCAGTGGCGCGCGAAAACATAGGGACGGGCACGATGAGTGACAATCGGATTCCTACCGCAATTCCCGGCTTCGACGAGGTGCTTCACGGCGGATTGATCAGGGAGCATTGCTACCTGATAGTCGGCGCGGCCGGTACGGGCAAGACCGTCTTTTCGCTTCAATGGCTGCTCCAGGGAATCACCAACGGTAAGAAGGGGCTCTACATCACTCTCGCCGAGCCGGTGGGCAAGATCGAGCAGAACGTGACCAGCTTCGGATGGAAGCTCGACAGCATAGACATGCTCGACCTGACCATCAAAGGCGAGCGGGCCGGGCCGGGCCTCGGCGAATATCACATCTTTCCGCCGAGCGACGTGGAGCATAACCCCGTCTGGCAGGGCATCTACGACGCCGTGCGGGAGAAGCGGCCTAAGCTCGTGGTGATAGATTCGGTGACACAGCTGCGGTACCTGTCGGCCGACGAGTACCAGTTCCGTAAGCAGATCCTGGCCCTCGTCTCGTTTCTCAACGAGAGCGGCTGCACGTCCTTTCTCGCCTTCGAGCCTTCGGAGCTGGAGCGCGAGACTTCGGTGGCGCTCGCCGTGGACGGGATAGTTCGCCTTCGAATGCAGGTATCGCCCAGCCGCGTGATCGGGCTGCGGAGCGTGCAAATAGATAAGCTCCGAGGCTCTGACTTTATGACGGGCCTCCATCCCATGCGAATCACCTCGGACGGAATTCACATCTACCCGCACCGCATCGAAGAGGCGGGCGAGCTGCTCGCGGGGCAATACACCGTCTCTTCGGGAAATGGGGAGCTGGACGAATTGCTCGGGGGAGGGCTCGAGTCCGGCACGACGACCATCATCACCGGGCCGGCCGGGGTGGGGAAGAGCATGCTCGCCACGCACTTCATAGTCAAGGCGCTGTCGGAGAAGGAGGGTACCCACGGGGTCAGGCGCGCGGTCCTGTACACTTTCGAAGAGTCGGTCAATGCCATAATCAAGCGCTGCGCGGGAGTAGGCCTTCCTCTTGAAAAGCTGATCGAGGACGGCTCTCTGAAGATCGTGCGCGTGAACGCCATGAATCTTTACCCCGACGAGTTTTTGCAGATGGTGAGGGAGGTAGTCGAGCAGGGGGCGTGCGACCTGATGGTGCTCGACAGCCTGCGCGGGTACGAGCTGGCCATGGAAGAGTTCGGCACTCCCCAGGCCCACCTTCATAACCTGGTGACATACCTCGGCAGAAAGGGAGTAACCACGCTGCTGCTAAACGAAGTGGAACGCATAACCGGCGATCTGATGGCGACGGAGCACAAGATAAGTCACCTGGCCGACAATATAATTCTCATGCGCTATGCCGAGCATGCGAGCCGGGTCATCAAGATCATCGGCTGTCTGAAGAAGCGCCTGGGAGGCTTCGAGCCCGAGCTGCGCGAGCTACAGATAACCGGGGCCGGGATCAGCGTGAGCAAGAAGCTGACCAACCTCCGGGGCATCCTCACGGGCGTGCCGGGATACGTATCCGATCTGTAAATTATGGAACAGCGACCTCACCATACCGTTGGCCTGCTCATAGCGAACCCGGTCGACCGGCACCTGCTCGCCGATTTCTTACGGGAGCTGGGACACGCGGTTTGCGCCGCCGGCCCTCCGGATGACTGCTTTGAAAAGCTCGGGCAGGTGAGCCTGGTCATCACCGATGAGGCCATAGCGCGGGCCTACGGCAAGGGCCTCATGGACTTGAGGTGGCAGTCGGGAGTCGCGTTCCTGCCCATGCTGATGATCCTCCCCCAGAGAGCGGACAGCGCGGCCTGGCTGCGCGCCGGATTCAACGACGTGCTGCGCTTTCCCATAACGAAGGCTGAGCTGTCGGCCCGCCTCTCGGTCTTTCTCCGCCTCAGAGAGCAATGGGCCGAGCATTACCGCGACGTATTCGAGAACGCGCTCATCGGCATCTACCGCTCCACGCCCGAGGGCCGCCTGCTCATGGCGAACCCGGCGCTGGTCAGGATGCTCGGATACGCTTCATTTGATGAGCTGGCCGGGATGAGCCTGGAAGAGAGCAACATCGTGCCCCGCGAGGCCCGGTCCTCTTTCAAGGAGAAGGTCGAGGCAGAGGGCCAGGTAGTCGGAGTCGAATCGCGCTGGCACAAGCGCGACGGCTCCGCCGTCTTCGTCCGGGAGACGGCCCGGGCCGTCCGCGACGACCAGGGCAAGGTCATCTATTATGAAGGCACCGTCGAAGACGTGACCGAGCGCAAGCGGATAGAAGAGGAGCGCGACCGCTTGCTCGCGAGCGAACAGGCCGCTCGCGTCGAGGCGGAGACGGCCAACCGCGCCAAGGATGAATTCCTCGCCAACCTCTCGCACGAGCTTCGCACGCCGTTGACCTCGATACTGGGTTGGTCTCGCATGCTTCGCACCGGAAAGTACGAAGAGCCGATCTACAACCGCGCGCTCGAAACCATCGAGCGCAACGCGAAGTCGCAGGCGCAGATCATCGAAGACATACTCGACGTGTCGCGCATCATCACCGGAAAGCTGAAGCTCGACGTTCGGCCCGTCGAGCTTCAGCCGATCATACAGGCGGCCATCGACGCCGTTCGCCCCGCCGCCGAGGCTAAAGAGATTCATATACGGGCCGATTTCGACCCGCAGGCCGGCCTCGTCCTCGGCGACCCGACCAGGCTCCAACAGGTC
>DATLMR010000427.1:0-4468 GCA_035537555.1 Blastocatellia bacterium | reverse complement strand
TCCGCAAGCTCATCCAAGGTAATTTCCGGTCGAATTCAACCCGGAGACGCCCGCGCTCCGGGGCTCGGGCGAGGCGCGAGCGAAAGGGCGGAGCCGGGCCGCATCGCGATTCCCGCATTTGAGCCGTCGAAGGTGTACAAGGCTCTATTACAAATGCTACCCTACACGTTCAGCAAATTTTTCACGAATCGCCTGTAACGGCGGAGGTCGCAAACGCCCTGACACGCTTGATCCCGGGCTCAGGAGAGAATCAATGGCGGCAGAAGAGTTCGATAAAGACTTCGGGTACTTGATGCCTTTCCTCGATAAAGTCACCGAGGCCGCGAACCGCGCAACGGACGCGGCTACGCGCGCGGAGTTGCTCGAACTGGTCGGCGGTCAGAAGCAGAGATGGGCTCGGATACGCGAGCTTCTTTCAGGGCAGGCTGCCGCCTCGGCCCCGTCGGCCCCGGCGAGACGAGCTGAACCGCCTGCCCGAAGCCAGGCAGCCTCGCCCGCCGGAGACGCTGTATATAGACGCATGGCTGAAACCGAAGCGGCGAAGCGCGCCTTCACCGCCACCGACGCCAGGAGCCTGACGGTCGGAAGCCTGCGGCCGCGCAGGCGTTGAGACTTCTACTATCGCAATGCTCGCGCGCGTACAGCTCCGAGCCACCTGCGAACAGGTTCAATCCCGATTTCTATGGAGAATCCCGTGAATATGCGTTATCTCCCGGTCCTGTTTCTGTGCCTCTCTCTCTTTTCTCTCGGCTACGCTCAATCGAAATCGAAGCCCGCCGATAAATTCAAGCAGCTTGAAGAGATCCTGCCGACCCCGACGGAGTATCGCGCGGCTTCCGGCGCTCCGGGCCATAGATACTGGCAGCAGCGGGCCGATTACAAGATCAACGTCGAGCTCGATGACGCGAGGCAGCGGATCACAGGCTCGGAGACCATCACCTATTTCAACCAGTCCCCCGACACTCTCAATTACCTCTGGCTTCAGTTGGACCAGAACGTCTTCGCCGCCGATTCGGACGCGAACAAGACCAGGACGGCCCCGACTTTCGACAAGCGGGAGCTCCCCGAGACTCAATCCAACCTGCCGCCCACTATCGAAGACAAATACAAGCTCACGCTGGACCTGTCGAAGCTCGAGGCTCATCTGCCGTCGGCTGTCGAAGGCGGGTACAAGATCACCGCCGTCAGAGATGACAGGGGCGCGCCCCTCGCCCACTCGATCGTCAAGACCATGATGCGGATCGACCTCAAGACCCCGCTTGCGCCGGGACAATCGGCCGCTTTCTCCATCGACTGGAACTACAACGTGACCGACCAGCGAAGGGTCGGAGGGCGCACGGGCTACGAGTTCTTCCCGAAGGACGGGAATTACGTTTACGAGATCGCCCACTGGTTCCCGCGCATGGCCGCGTACAACGATGTCAGCGGATGGCAGCACAAGCAGTTCCTCGGCTCGGGCGAGTTCACCCTCGAATTCGGGAACTACCGCGTGAGCATCACCGCTCCCGACGACCACATCGTCGCATCGACGGGCGTTTTGCAGAACCCTCAAGAGGCGCTTACAAAGATCCAGCGCGACCGCCTGGAGCAGGCCAGGGCCGCGAAGAGCCCCGTGCTGATCGTCACGCCGGAGGAGGCAAGGGCAAACGAGACGGGTAAGCCGAAAGGCAAGAAGACATGGATATTTCAGGCCGACAACGTGCGTGATTTCGCCTTCGCCTCCTCGCGCAAGTTCATCTGGGACGCGCAGCAGCACGAGGTCGGCGGCAACCGGGTCATGGCGATGTCCTACTATCCGAAGGAAGGCAACCCGCTCTGGGAGAAGTATTCGACCCAGGCCATCATTCACACGCTCAACGTCTACTCGCGCTACTCGTTCACCTACCCTTACCCGGTGGCGATCTCGGTCCACGGCCCCGTGGGCGGCATGGAATACCCGATGATCTGCTTCAACGGGCCGCGCCCGGAAGAAGACGGCAGCTACACGGCGAGGACCAAATACTCACTCATCACGGTAGTCATTCATGAAGTCGGGCATAACTTCTTCCCGATGATCGTCAATTCCGACGAGCGCCAGTGGACGTGGATGGATGAAGGGCTCAACACGTTCCTCCAATACCTGTCGGAACAGGAATGGGAGAGCAACTACCCCTCCCGGCGCGGCGAGCCGAAAAACATCACGGAATACATGATGAGCGAAGATCAGGTGCCGATCATGACGAACTCGGAGTCGGTGCTGCAATTCGGCAATAACGCCTACGCCAAGCCCGCGACGGCGCTCAACATTCTCCGCGAGACCGTACTCGGGCGGGAGCTCTTCGACTTCTCCTTCAAGGAGTATTCGCGCCGCTGGAAGTTCAAGCGCCCCATGCCCGCCGACTTCTTCAGGACCATGGAAGACGCTTCCGGGATCGACCTCGACTGGTTCTGGCGCGGCTGGTTCTACTCGACCGACCATACCGATATCTCGATAGAGAACGTCCGGCTCTACAGGCTCGATACCCAGAACCCGGAACTGGAGAAGCCCGAAGCCATGAAAGAGCGCGAGGCTCGCCCCGAGACTCTGGCGGCTCAGAGGAATCGAAGCATCCCCAAGCGCAACGAGCAATATTCTTCCCTGAACGATTTCTACAATACCTATGACGAGCTGGTCGTCACCGAACGCGACCGCGAAGAATACAGGAAGTTCGTCGCCACCCTCTCCCAGCGGGAGAAAGACCTGTTGAGCGCGGGCCTGAATTTCTACGTCATCGACCTGAAGAACATCGGAGGGCTGGTCATGCCGGTCATCTTCGCCATCGAGTACGCCGATGGGACGGCCGAAGAGATGCGGATCCCCGCCGAGATATGGCGCTATAACAACTCCGACGCGTCGAAGATGATCGTGACTGAGAAAGAGATCAAGTCCATCGTGCTCGATCCGCATCTGGAGACGGCCGATGTCGATACGTCGAATAACTACTTTCCTCATCGCCCGGTCAAGTCGAGGTTTCAGCTCTTCAAGGAAGCCAAGAGGCCGAATCCCATGCAGACTATCGAGAAGAAGCCCGCGCCCCAGCAGCAGGAGAGATGATGAAGTCACGATGTCGAGTCTTTATCGCGAGCCTCGCGGCCTGTGCCATCTTCGCGCAGGCCGCGCTCGCGCATAAATTTCACGAAAGCCTCTCCCAGCTCGAATATAACGAGCAGGCCCGCACCGTCGAGCTGAGCCTCCGCCTCTTCGCCGACGACCTCGAAGAGAGCCTGAGCAGGAGAGCGGGCAAGAAGGTCCGAATCGATAAGACCGAGAATGCCGACGCCCTGGCGCTCGCCTACGTTCAGGACGCATTCGAGCTCATCAATCGCGACGGAGAGCGGAAGCGGTTCCGGTGGGTCGGCATGGAGGTCAAGGTGGATGTCGTCTGGGTCTACGTCGAAACAGAGATGCCGGAAGGCCTCGGCGCGGCGCGCCTTCGCAACCGCATCTTCTTCGACCTGTTCGACGACCAGGTCAATCGCATCAATCTCAAAGCCGGCGCGGCCAGATCCTCCCTCGTCTTCAAGCCCGGAGACCAGCTCAAGCCGCTCGAATGAGAGCCCGAGACTCTCTAGATTCTAAGAAACGGGCCGCTGTGCGTGACCTTGACCGGGCATCCGTCGATGGAGTCCGGCAAATCTTTAATCAATTCGGGATCATCCGTCTCCGTATGAATAACGAGGATATAACCTCCGTTTTCATCGCATTCGATGCCGACCGCGCAGACCCACGGAATGCGGAGAAGCGGTCTTGAATGCCTCCGCTTTATGCTTAGAGCCTTCTCTTCAGAAACCATCCTGCCTCGACGATACCATAATGCTAGGCGAGCCGCACTCTGAAGAGACGAAGGACTTCACTAATTTGATTCGCGACGGCGAAGGCATTGCCGGTGTTGCTCCTGCCCACGCCGATCAAGAGCCCTACAGCCATTTGGGTTTCGCGTTGAAGCACCAGCGATCCCGAATCTCCCTGGTCCGCGAAGATATTACCGTTCAAGCCTTGAATGATGATCTGCTCCTCGAACAGAAAGGAACCGGTTTTGTACTTCAGCTTTAAGTCCGTATTGATGCTCGTCACACGGCCCGCCCTGTACCCCGTGCTTCGCCCGAACTTGTGAACGATCATATCGTTAAAAGCCCGCCCGACGCCCCGAGGCGGGCCGATGCCGATGATGGAATTGCTTACCTGAGACCTGTCCATTACTTTTGCGATGGCGCAATCGACCTTGTTGAAAACTCCGGGTTCAAGAAAGATGAAGTTTTCAAGTTCAGCGATCTGGTCAGTGGTCGGATTCCCGTCGTCGATAATGCCGGGCTGAAAGATTGCCGACCGTAGCGGGAGCCGATTTTCGTTGGCCAGGACATGATTATTGCTCAATATGTAAAAGCCTTGACTGTCCTCGACCAGCGCCCCGAATGTTCCCGCCGAAAAGAACTGATCGTCAGGAGAGCT
>DATLMR010000426.1:0-8543 GCA_035537555.1 Blastocatellia bacterium | reverse complement strand
TCAGGCATCCCCAGGTTGTAAGGCAATTGAATCACACGAAAGTGATGGCCCTCCCCCGCCACTTCGCGCGCAGTCTCGACGACCTCGCCGAGAGATAAAGAGTCGCGTGAGCCGGGCGGCTGGCGGTAGCCGTTCCAGGTGGCCGTGCCGTAAAACCTTATCCGCCCGTCGCTCACGGCCCGCTCCAGAAAGTCGAAGGCGAGGCGGATGCGCCTGCCGAACTCGTCGCGCGGGACGCGGTCGAGCTGCCCCTCCGGGTTGTGAATGTAATAGATGTCGATCGTGTCGAGGCCGAGATTTTCGAGGCTGTGACCGAGCTGGTTCTCCAGGTAGGTCGGAGACATGCAATGGCTGTCGACTATGTCTTCGGGGCGGGCCGCTCCCGAGTTGATTATATTCTCCATCACCCACGCGCGCGGGTCCTGGGGAGGCTCGTTGTCGAAGGGAAAGAAGCCGCCCTTGGTGGCCACGATTATCTCGTCGCGCGAGAACTTCTTCGATTCGAACAACTGCTTGAGCGCGGCCCCGATCGAGCGCTCGCTCCGCTGAAAGCGGTAATTGATGGCCGAGTCGATCACGTTGCAGCCGAGCTCGACCGCGCGCTTTATCGCCTCGCGGTACATCCTGTCGGTCCTCTCGTCCCAGTGGCCGAGGTACGTGCCCAGCCCGATCGTGGACATGCAGAGGCCCTGCTGCTCGCGAAAGTGCCCGGAGGCGGTTATTGAAGCGAGCCGGTCGGCGTATCTTCTGGTGCCCTCGGGAGTCGCGCCGTTTGGTCTTGTCATCTATTGATCTCCTCTTCAGGTTTTCGAAAGATTCTACCAGAAACTCCTGAAATGTCTGAGCGAGCGGCTACCGCTCTTCGATCATGCGCCGGGCCTTTTCGGCGACCTTCTTCTCGCCCTCGAAGGCGAGCATCGCTATGGCGTCGTCTATCTCTACCCAGCGCGCCTCGTTGACTTCCGAATCGTGATCGCTCACCTCACCCGACAGGTAGCGCAGCAGGTAAAAGTAGACGAACTTGTGGAAGCGGACGCGAGCGCCGCGATCTTTCGAGAAATACCAGTACTCGATCTTGTCGATCAGCTCGCCCGGCTCGGCAACGAGGCCGGTCTCTTCGCGCACCTCGCGCAGAGCCGCCGCCTCCACCGGCTCCCCCTCGCCGATCAGCCCCTTGGGCAACTGCCAGCGGCTGTCGCGGCCCACGGATATCAAGGCGATTGACACGCGGTCACCCACCTTGCGGAAGACGACGCCTCCGGCCGAGATTTGCAGCTTTGTCGGTACGTTGTTCATGCAGTCGCGCTGGCACAAGAGCTGCCAGGGAGGCCCTCGCTCAACTCCTCTTGAACGGCTTCAGCTCTTGCCCGATCGCGTCATAGAGCGGCGCTACCCACGCGGGCCGGTCGCCCGGTCCCGTGACGGGCGGATGCGAGCGTAGGTCGTTCGGCGCGATTATGACGGAGACATTCGTCGGCCCCGTTATGGAGACGAGCGAAAACAGTTCCTCGATCGCCTCGTCGCCTATGGCGAGGCAGCCGACCGAAGAGTCCTTCCCATGAATGAATATATTGCCGCCCGGGTCATCGCGGTTCTCCGCCCGCGCCCTCTCAACGTCATGCCGGTTCGGGTAGTTCAGCTTCATCGAGAGATGATAGCTGCTGTTAGGATTGAGCGCGGTTATTCGATAGACGCCTTCGGGAACCTGCAGGTCACCCTCTCTCAGCTTCGGACCCGGCACCCCGCTCGCGCCGTAAATGGGATAAGCGCGGATGTGGACCCACGCGCCGTCACGGTCCGCCCAGAGCTCAAGCCTCCTCTCTTGCTTGAAGCCCAGCAACGCGACGCGACCCGGCGGGTAATCGACTCCGGCATCCGAGAAGTAAGGCCTTAGCCTTGCGGCGGCCCGGGGACCTGCTTCGCGGATCACGTCAGAGACTGTGCGCTTGCCCATAATGGAGAATGCCCGTGCCGATGGCCGAGAAGATACAGCCGAATTCCGCCCTAGCTCGTAAGGCTCTCCTCGGCCGCGATGAGCGAGGCGACTTCCAGCATGCCGGGCAGCACGCCCCGCCACGCGTCCTCAACCTCGGCGACCGCGCGGTCGATGACCTGCTCGCCGTTGACCTTGATCTTCAGCCTTTCGCCGCCCGTGCGGCCCAGCCGGGAGGCCGGCACCCGGTGCTCGGCCGCGATTTCAAGGATCCTATCGGCGCTCTCTTCGGGTGCCGATACCACTCTCCGGGACGGAGTTTCGGCGAAGAGATGGGCCGCCGCTTCGAGACCGCCTTCGAGATTCACCTCGAAGCCCACGGCCCCGCGGCGATAGCTTGAAAACGCGCTCTCCGAGAGCGCGACCGCGAGCCCCCCGTCCGAGCAGTCGTGCGCCGACTCGACCAGCCCGGCCTCTATGATCTTCAGGCAGGCTTCTCCCACGCGCCTTTCGAGGTCTAAGTCGAGCACAGGCACGCGGCCTTCGAGCCGCCCGCGCGTAGCGAGGGCGTACTCGCTGGCTCCCAGGTCGTCCGATGTCGCGCCGAGCAGGATGATCGCGCGGCCTTCCTGCTTGAACCATTGCGTGGTCACGTGCCGGGCGTCAGAGACGAGCCCGACCATGCCGATCACGGGAGTCGGGTAGATGCCGCGCCCGTCCGTCTCGTTATAAAAGCTCACGTTTCCGCCCGTCACCGGAGTCTTGAAGACGCCGCAGGCTTCCGACATCCCGTCGATCACTTCGCTGAACTGCCACATCACCTTGGGCCGTTCGGGCGAAGCGAAATTGAGGCAATTGGTCAACGCGAGCGGGCGCGCTCCCGAAGCGATCAGGTTGCGCCACGATTCGGCCACGACGAGCCGCGCGCCGGCACGCGGATCGACCTGGCAATAGCGCGCGTTGGAATCGAGAGTCATCGCGAGGGAAGTCCGCTTCTCCTTGATGCGGATCACGGCCGAGTCAGACCCGGGCAGGACCACCGTATTCGTCCGGACCATGTGATCGTACTGGTGATAGACCCACTCTTTGGAGGCGACGGTCGGAGACGTGACGATTCGCATGAAAGTCGCGTCAAGCTCGTCGTTCGACTTCTCCGCCTGCCCTACCTCTTCGACCG
Organism: Blastocatellia bacterium; assembly: GCA_035537555.1. Taxonomy (GTDB): domain Bacteria; phylum Acidobacteriota; class Blastocatellia; order UBA7656; family UBA7656; genus DATLMR01. The sequence goes on along the minus strand of DATLMR010000426.1, from coordinate 5,433 downwards.
GGGGCGGCGCATCGGGGGCCTTGATCGGCCTGTTGTAGACGGGAGCCGAATCGGTGAGCGCCGTGCTGGGGATGTCGGCTACGACCTCGCCCGCCTGCCTGATGCGCAGGCGATGGTCGTCCGTCACCCGTCCGATCGCCACGGCGTCAAGCTCCCATTTCTTGAATATGTCGATCACCTGCCTCTCGCGCCCCGCTTCGGCCACGATGAGCATGCGCTCCTGCGACTCCGACAGCATGATCTCGTAAGCCGACATGCCGGTCTCGCGCTGCGGCACGAGGTCCACGTCTATCTCGATGCCGGTACCCGCGCGCGCGCTCATCTCGGAAGAAGAGCTGGTCAGCCCCGCCGCGCCCATGTCCTGAATGCCGACGATAGCGCCCTCGCGCATGGCCTCGAGACAGGCTTCCAGCAGCAGTTTTTCGAGAAACGGATCGCCCACCTGCACGGTCGGCCGCTTGGACTGCGCCTCGTCTCCGAACTCTTCGGAAGCCATGGTCGCGCCGTGTATGCCGTCGCGGCCCGTCTTGGCTCCGACGTAGATCACGGGGTTTCCGACGCCCGCCGCGCGGCCGTAAAAGATCTGATCGTGGCGCACTATGCCGAGGGTGAAGGCGTTGACCAGAGGATTGCGGGAGTAGCAGGCGCTGAAGCGCGCTTCCCCGCCGATGGTCGGGACTCCGAACGCGTTGCCGTAATCGCCTATCCCTTTGACCACTCCGGCGACGATGGAGCGGTTGCGCGCGGCGATCGCTCGCTCTTCCTCTGACGCGTCGGCATCCGCTTTGAGCGGGCCGAAGTGCAGAGAGTTCATGGCAGCCAGAGGCCGCGCGCCCATCGTGAAGATGTCGCGAAGGATGCCTCCGACACCGGTTGCCGCGCCCTGGTAGGGCTCGATGAATGAAGGGTGGTTATGAGATTCGACCTTGAAAGCGGCGGCGAGCCCTCCGCCGACATCGACTATCCCGGCGTTTTCGCCCGGCCCCTGGAGCACGGCCTCACCCGTCGTCGGCAACCGGCGCAGGTGGACCCGCGATGACTTGTACGAGCAGTGCTCTGACCACATCACCGAGAATATGCCCAGCTCGGTGAAAGAGGGTTCCCGGCCCAGCAGCTCTTTAACGCGGTCGTACTCCGGCCCGGTCAATCCGTGGCTTTTAATCAGTTCGGGAGTTATTAGAGGTTCGCTCATAATCTATAGGGATCAAGGATCATTAAGGATCAGGGGTGTCGCTCAGGATTACGGTGGCCTCGGGAATGCGCCTCGAATAAAGCGGGAGGGATTCGCTTTCGAGAATCTCCAACCCTCTCCCGCCCCTTGACGGTGCTGCTAAGAGGCTTTGGCCAATTCCGCGAGTGTATCGGCCAGCGAGCGGAAGATGATCCGGCCGTCGTTGCTCCCGAGCAGCTCTTCGCTCGCGCGCTCCGGGTGCGGCATCATGCCGATCACGTTGCGCTCGCGGTTGCAGATGCCGGCGATGTTATCGAGCGAGCCGTTCGGATTCGAGCCGGGGGTGAGGTCGCCCTGCGCGTCCGAGTAGCGGAAGATGATCCGGTCTTCCCGCTGGAGCTCGGCGAGCGTCTGCGGGTCGCAGAAGTAATTCCCGTCGCCGTGCGCGATGGGGACCGAGAGCACCTGCCCGCGCCGGCACCGCGAGGTGAAGGGGGTGTCGGTCACCTCGATGCGCATATTGACGTGCTCGCAGATAAATTTGAGGTTGCTGTTTCTGAGCAGGGCGCCGGGCAGCAGGCCCGCTTCGCAGAGTATCTGAAATCCGTTGCAGATGCCCATGACGAGGCCGCCGCGCGAGGCGAACTCCTTGACCGCGCCCATGACGGGGCTGAACCTGGCAATCGCCCCGGTCCGCAGGTAATCGCCGTAAGAGAATCCGCCCGGCAGTATGACCGCGTCGCAATCGCCGACGGAAGCCTGCCGGTGCCAGATGAACTCCACCGGCTGCCCTATAACCTTGCTGATTATGTGGTAAGTGTCGTGGTCGCAATTGGAGCCCGGAAACACTACAACTCCGAATTTCATACTTCTACTAGATCCTTTCCTGGTGCGGGCCTCGAGTTCGCCGCAGGGCCTTTAAGTAAGCGGTATTATCTCACGCTTCGGAGTCAGAATCTAGTTCTACGCGAAAATCTTCGATGACCGGGTTCGAGAGCACGTCCCTGGCGAGCCTCGAGATTTCGGCGCGCGCTTCTTCGGCGGAGACAGAGTCGTCCAGGGTGATTTCGAAGTACTTTCCCTGGCGAACGTCGGTGACGGTTAGATAACCGATGGTCTCCACCGCGTGGTGAATCGCCTTTCCCTGGGGATCGAGCACGGAAGGCTTGAGGGTGACATAGACTTTAGCTTTCATAAGTATCAGTCTTTCGTTATCTGGTCTAGTAGCGTTTTGCCGTTTGATCGGAGCTTCAAATCGACGCCCCGCCGTCGGGTTCGTCCTTGCCGAAGACCCGCTCGAAAATCTTATCGACGTTGCGAAGCTGGTGGCGCACGTCAAAGATGGCCTCAAGCTCTTCGGGCGACAGCAGGGAGGTAACCCGCTCGTCGGACGAGGCAAGCTCGCGGAAGCTCGCGCCCTCGTCCCACACCCGCATGGCGAGCGGCTGCACGATCGCGTAGGCGTCCTCGCGCGTGACGCCTTTGCGCGTCAGCTCCAGCAGCAGTTGCCCGCTCGCCGTCACTCCCCCGAGCGATTCCAGGTTCGCGCGCATCCGCTCCGGGTATACTGCGAGCCCGCCGACGAGCCATTCGGCCTTATTCACGAGGTAGTCCGCGAGTATGCAGGAGTCCGGCAGGATGACTCTTTCGACCGACGAGTGCGAGATGTCGCGCTCGTGCCAGAGGGCTATATCTTCGAGCGCCGCGTGGGCGTTGGCGCGGACCACGCGCGCGAGCCCGCATATCTGCTCGGAGGTGACGGGATTGCGCTTGTGCGGCATGGCGGACGATCCCTTCTGCCCGGCGGAGAAGGGCTCTTCGGCCTCGCGCACCTCCGTGCGCTGGAGGTGGCGCACTTCGAGAGCTATCTTCTCCATCGAAGCCGCGATTATGGCGAGGGTCGAGAGAAACTCCGCGTGCCTGTCGCGCTGGATCACCTGCGTGGAGATGGGCGCGGGCTTGAGCCCGAGCCTTTCGCAGACTCTCTCTTCGACTTCGGGGTCGAGATGGGCGAAGGTGCCGACCGCGCCCGAGATCTTTCCGTAGCTGACAAGGTCCCGCGCGCGCGCGAGCCGTTCCTTGTTGCGCTCGTTGTCTGTGTAATAGAGCGCGAGCACGAGGCCGAAAGTAGTCGGCTCCGCGTGCACGCCGTGGGTCCTGCCGATCATCACGGTTTCTTTATGCTCGAAGGCGCGGCGGCGAAGCGCCTCCCCGAGCCGGTCGAGGTCTTCGAGCAGGAGCGTGGCCGCTTCGCGCATCAGCAGGGCGTTCGCCGTATCGACCACGTCCGAAGAGGTGAGCCCGTAGTGCACGAAGCGCGACTCCGGCCCTATCTTTTCCGCGAGCGCCGTCGTGAAGGCGATCACGTCGTGGCGCGTCGTGCGCTCGATCTCCTGAATGCGCTCGACGGAGACGCTGGCCCTGTTGCGAATCTGCTCGACGGCTTCTTTCGGTATAGTGCCCATCTCCGCGTGCACTTCGCAGACGGCTATCTCGACGTCGAGCCATTTTTGAAACCTGTTCTGGTCGGTCCATATCGCGCCCATTCCGAGCAGCGTGTATCGTTCGATCATCTATGCCTCTGAATCCATGAAAGCCTCCCGCCTCACAGCTCGAACCACTCGGTCGGGTGGCTCTGGTGCGCGACCCTGACGCGGCGCTCGGAGTCCGGGAAAAAGAGCGGCCCGTGGGAGTCGAGCGCCTGGAGCGCCGAAAGCCTGGCGAGCTCGGGGTGGTTGCACTTGCTCGACAAGTGCGCGAGCACGAGGTACTCGGCGCGCCCGTCGAAATCCTCGCGCATCCAGCGCGCGGTCTCGTCGTTGGAGAGGTGGCCGGAGTTGCTGGCGATGCGCTGCTTGAGCGGCCAGGGATACGGCCCCACCTTCAGCATGTCCCGGTCGTGGTTCGATTCGATCACGACCAGGTCCGAGCCGCGAAGCCGTTCCGAGACCAGGCGGGTTATATAGCCGAGGTCGGTCACGACTCCCACCTTCACGCCCTGGGATTCGACCGTGAAGGCGAAGGTATCCACGCCGTCGTGGGGAATGGCGAAGGGATTGAAGTCGAGAGAACCGATCTGGAAAGGCTGGCTCGACGAGATGGCCTCCCCCCAGCGCACGCCCTCGTTGCCCGTGGTGAAATGCAGCTCCGCGCGGGTGGCGTCGGAGACGAAGATGGGGACTTCGGCCGTCTTCGACATGACGCGGACGCCCTTTACGTGGTCCGAGTGCTCGTGGGTGATCACTATGGCGTCGAGGGCCGACGGGTCGATGCCGACATCCGTCATGCGGCGCGCGGTCTCCCTGGCCGAAAGGCCCGCGTCGATCAGCACCCTGGTCGCGCCCGACTCGACGTAGAGCGTGTTGCCGGAGCTTCCGCTGCCTAAAACGATCAATCTCATTGGAAAAGAGTGGCCGGTCACATCAGTCCGGCCGGCCATTTTAGAGCGGGCCCCGGCCGGACGCTTTCTCTAGCAAGCAAGCTGCACGGTGTCGACGTCGAAGTTCTCCAGCTGCCCGACGGCGGTGATCGCCAGGTCGGCGCCCGTGAATATCTCATTCGCCATTCGCTGCACGTCTTCGGTCGATACGCGTTCGATGCGGTCGAGTATCTCGTCGAGCGTGAACTGGCGCCCGAAAAATATCTCCTGCCGCGCCAGATTGCTCATGCGCGCGGATGTCGATTCGAGGCTGAGCATGATGGAGACCTTGAGCTGGTCCTTGGCGCGCTGCAACTCCGCGTCCGAAACCGCCTCCGTCTTCAGCTTGCGGAACTCCTCGATGCTCAGCTTCACGAGATCGTCGATCTGATCGGGTGAAGTCGCGGCATACATCGAGAGATAGCCCGCGTCCGTGTAGCCGCTCACGCCCGAGTAGACGGAGTAAGCGAGCCCGTGGTCCTCTCTTATCGTCTGGAACAGGCGGGAGCTCATGCCTCCGCCGAGGATCACGTTCAACACGTGCACGGAGTAGCGGTCTTCGGAGACCATCGAAGGGCAGCGCGTGCCCAGCATCAGGTGTACCTGTTCGAGGTCTTTGCTGATGATTATGCGCGGAACGGCGTGCGGAGGGGCCGACGCGGCCAGCTCCGCGGGCCTGTCCTCGATGCCGGACAGGTAGCCCGCGACCATATCGACGAATTTCGCGTGCTCGATGTTGCCCGCGCCCGCCACAACGAGGTTGCGAGCCGTATACACGTCGCGGAAGAAGCCCGCCACGCTGTCGTGGCTGAAAGTCGAGAGCGTGTCCGCGGTGCCCAGGATC
>DATLMR010000425.1:0-2476 GCA_035537555.1 Blastocatellia bacterium | reverse complement strand
CATCTCAGAGCCGGGCACCATGAAGAATGCGATAGCTCCGCCCGATGCGAGCAGGCCAGAGCCCTCCTTCCCGGGGGCAACTAATCCCGCGCGCGCCGCATCGAGTCATCGAGTCAGGGTTGCTTTCGAGAGGTGCGCTCGCGGCGTTACTCGATTCTCAAACTTGACTTAATTCGCAATGCGGACAAAAATGTCTCTGTTAATAGACAGGTACCCCGCAGGCAGCCCCGCCGATCCCGTTACAGACTTCGGGCGGCAGTCCCTTATTCAGGAGTTAAACGATGGCTTCAAGCAAGAGAGTGTGCGCGCGTGTTCTATCTATGGGCCTCGTGGTTCTGGCGCTCGCCGCGGTCGTGCCGGCCGAGACACAGTCTCTCGAAACCCTGCTCGCATATCTGAAGAGTCCCAATGTCGATACACGGCGCGACGCGGCGCGCAAGCTGGGCGAGCGCCGCGTGCGCGATCAGATAGTCGTCGAGTCGCTGGCGGTTGCCGCGCGTCAGGATTACGACCGGGAGGTCCGGAGCGAGGCGGTCAAAGCGCTCGGCCTCATCAAGGATTTCTCCGCCCTTCCCGAAATGCTGGGCGCGCTGGGAGACTCGCAAACAGGCGTGCGGCTCACGGCGGTCCGCTCGCTCGTGGCTCTCTATACCGAGCATGACATAGATTTCATCACTAACCGCCGCTCGGGCTGGAACCGTTTGAACCCGTTCCTCGACACCAGCGATCACGAGATAATCGAGACGTATATAAAGGTCGATCCCGAGATAATAACCGCCCTCGGCGAATCGGCCCGCAACGACCGCGAGCGCGACGTGCGCGTGGCCGCGATTCGAGCGCTCGGAGTCCTGCGCGGGCAGGCGGCCATACCGCGCCTCGCCGACGCGCTCAACGCCGACCAGGACGTTCGCGTGGACGTGCTCAGGACCTTCATAAAGATCGGAGACCCGGCGGCGGGCCAGTACCTCGCCCCTTTCTTCCGCGACTCGAATCAGAAGGTGCGAACGCAGGCGATGGTGGCCGCGGGGATGCTCAAGTACGAGCCGGCCGTCGAGCCTCTCCTCGCCGTTTACGGCCTCGGCCCCGAAAAGAAGGGCTCCATGAGCAGGGTCGCCGGAAAAGTCAGAGGGATGTTCGCTTACCTGCCCCCGCGCGACGAAGCCGCCCTGTGGGCGCTCGCTCTGATCGGCGACGAGCGCGCCGAGCAGGTCTATGTGGAGAACATGGGCGACAGAAACTCCAACCGCAGGCAGTACGCCTTCGAAGGGCTCGCGCGCATAGGCGACCCGCGCTACCTCGACCAGATATCGCGGCTCATCCTTACCGAGGGCGATTCCGACGTGAAGATCGCGGAGCACTGGGCCCTCTACCGCATGGGAAGCCGCCCCAATATTCAATACCTCGTGCGCAAGCTCGACACGGACCAGGAAGAGCAGGCGAGGCAGTACCTGCTGGAGATGAGCGATCCGACCGACCTTTACCCCTACGTTCGCGCGAGCAACACGACCGTGCGGCGCAAGGTCATCGACATACTCGGGCTCATCGGCGACCGGTCGACCATCGCCGAGCTTCAGCCGGTCGTCCAGTCCTCCGGCGCCGTCATCTCGGATGACGCGACCCTCGCCATCAAGCGGATCGAGTGGCGGATGTCGGGCCGACCGCGCGCGCGCGACGAGGTGCTGCGACGCGAAACGCGCCCGCGCCGCACCGCCTCGCCTCAGAATTAGGAGAGGGCGAAAGGGCCTGCACCGGGGGCGGCAAGCAGAGAAGCTGTGTCACGTGCCGCCCCTCCCGTGCCCTTAATCGACCCGCGATCTCGATTCGATATTCACACCCGAAGCTCGCCCATCAGCCCGCAGTCCGCTATTCTTGACGGCGGGCTTTACCGCCACCGAATCCGTTAGTATCGTAAGGGCTGAAACCTCAACTATGAAATCGCTCGGAGCCGACAGATGCTGAAGACCATAGCGAAGCTGGCGTGCGCGATCCTGTTCGCTGCGCTTTCGGTGAGCGCCCAGGACTTTTTGTCGCAGGCCAGACGTATCATGGAGCGCGCGGACGTCAAGCGCGCGTTCCAGCACGTCGAGACCAGCCGCGATAAGATACTCGCGGAATGGATAGAGCTCACGGAGATCAACGCGCCTTCCGGCAAGGAGCGGCAGCGCGCCGAAGCCGTAAAGAGATTGCTCGACACCTACAGACTCGACAAAGTCTATTACGATTCGGCCGGCAACCTCGTCGCCGTTCGCAAGGGCACGGCCGGAGGCAAGGCCGTCGTCATCGACGCCCACCTCGACACGGTCTTTCAGGAAGACTTGAAGATAAAGGCCGAGGTTCGCGACGGAAAAGTATTCGCCCCCGGAATCGGCGACGACACGCGCAACGTCGAAGCCATCCTCGCTTCGATCCGCGCGTTGAACCAGGCCAACATCCGAACCAGGTCCGACCTGATCTTCGTCTTCACCGTCGAAGAAGA
>DATLMR010000424.1:0-13838 GCA_035537555.1 Blastocatellia bacterium | reverse complement strand
AACGCGACGATTTCAAGAAGCGGTTCGAGGCCAGGATTCCTATCAGCATCCACGAGCTGCTATATCCCCTCGTTCAAGGCTACGACTCGGTGGGGCTCAATGCCGATATCGAGCTTGGAGGGACGGACCAGACGTTCAATCTCCTCATGGCGCGGCAGATTCAGAGCAGCTACGGCATCAAAGAACCGCAATTGATCATGACCACGCCCCTGCTCGAAGGACTCGACGGCGTTCAAAAGATGTCGAAGAGCCTCAACAACTACATCGGAATCACCGAAAGCCCGCGCGAGATATTCGGCAAGGTGATGTCGATAAGCGACGACATGATGTGGCGCTATTACGAACTGCTCACGGACCTCACCCCCTCCGAGGTGTCATCGCTCAGGGAGGCCACGGCGCGGGGAGAGCGGCATCCGAGAGAGGTCAAAGCCGAGCTGGCCCGCCTGATCGTCGCCGACTTCCACTCCCGCTCGGAGGCCGAGGAGGCGAGCGGCGAATTCGACCGCATGTTCCGCGAGCGCCAGGCGCCGTCAGAGATCCCGGCCGTCGAGAGGGCGGCAGGCCGGGTGAGGCTCGCGAAACTGATCGCGTCGGAGGGCCTCGCGCCTTCCGTGACGGAGGCCCAGCGGCTGATCTCCCAGGGAAGCGTGCGGGTCGATAACGAACGCATCGGCGACGTGAAATTCGACCTGGCCGCCGAGTCCGGGCGGGAGATGTTGATTCAAGTCGGGAAGCGAAAGTTCCTCCGAATTCTCTTTCGGTAATCCAATTATAAGTCCGGGCTGATGGCCGCGCTCCGGGCTCGCGTACGGATCGCCCCCCGGTCGCATCTAAAGGAGAGATGCTTTAAGATTTTTGTCAGGCAACGGACTGGCCGGAAGCTTCGTATTGAGTACTGATGGAAAAGCAAGAGACAACAGCGCTGCAGACTCTGAGGGAACAGCCGCTCCCGCCCGCCCTGCGGGAGTCGGTCGGAGGCCCGGCGGACAGGCCGCCTTCCGAGCCTGAGGCGGGAGGCTTGAAAGTCTATTTGCGCCTCTTCCGCATCCTCTACGCCTACCTGCTCTTCATCTCTCTCGTCTACATCGACCGGCGGGGGTGGTTCGGCAGGTCGAAGCTATCAAAATCCGAGCTTCACCACTCCGAAGGCGCCGCGCTCAGAGAGAAGCTCCTCAGGCTTGGGCCGACGTTCATAAAGATCGGGCAGACGCTTGCGACCCGCGCGGACATCCTGCCGGTCGAATACATCCAGGAGCTGTCGAAGCTTCAGGATGAGGTCCCGCCCTTCCCGAACGATGAGGCCCGCGCGATTGTCGAGACGGAGCTGAAGGCCCGGATCGAAGATATCTTCGAGAGCTTCGGCGAGGAGCCCGTGGCCGCGGCGAGCCTCGGCCAGGTCTACCGCGCCAGGCTGCGCACGGGACAGGAGGTCGCCGTCAAAGTCCAGAGGCCGGACATCGAGCGGCGGATCGATTTCGACATAATCGTACTCGGGAGGCTCGTGCGCATCCTCGAAAGGTACCCGAAGCTGGTCCGGGGCGTGGACTGGCAGGGGTCTTTGAACGAGTTCCGATCGACCATCGCCGAAGAGCTCGATTACGAATCAGAGATTCGGAATGCCGAGATATTTCGCAAGAACTTCGCCGACTGGAAAGAGGTCTACGTTCCGCGAATCTTCCAGATATTCTCGTCGCGCCGGCTGATCGTGATGGAGTTCATCGACGGGCTCAAGGTCACGGATACCGAGGCGCTGTCCGAAGCCGGGCGCGACCCGCACGAGGTCGTCAAGCTGCTCGCCCGGACCTACTTGAAACAGCTTCTCGAAGACGGCTTCTTTCACGCCGACCCGCACCCGGGCAACCTGAGAGTGATGCATGACGGGCGACTCGCCTTCTTCGATTTCGGGATGGTGGGCAGGCTGCCCGTCGAGCTGCAGTCGCAGCTGATCAATGCCTTCTTTCACATCGTCGAGCGGGACGTTCACGGCCTCGTGGGCGATATGGTCAGGATGGGCTTCATCCAGCTTTCGCCCGAAGAAGAGGCCCGCTTCCGTCCCACGATAGAGATGCTGTTCGACCGGTACCTGAGCCTCAGGATCGGAGAGGTCAAGTTCAAGGAGTTGATGTTCGACCTCGCGGAGGTTGTGTACGAGTTCCCTTTCAAGATCCCCGCGAGCTTCACCTACATCATTCGAGCCATCATGACGCTCGAAGGTATAGGAACACAGGTGGACCCGAGCTTCAACTTCTTCGAGGTAGCCCGTCCCTACGCCAAGAAGTTCATGTTCCGGCGCGAAGGACGGCATTTGCGAAACATGCTCGTCAACCAGTTGATCAGGGGCGAATCAGGCGATATCGAATGGGGCAAGGTGTGGAAGCTCGCCAAGATGGCGTTCAAGTATTACGCGCGGGGCGAAAACAAGCTCTGAGCCCCGGCCCGCGCGAATAAGACCGCGCGCCGCCCTCACATCACCGTCTCTCTCCCAGCGTTACCGGCCTTGCGGCCTGCCGTGAGCCTTTCGACCGCGCGTTCGGCCGATGCGCGGGCGTGTATGGACTCTTCATTCTCGATCCGCCGTTTGAGAGGCGCGATCGCCCGCTCATCGCCGAGATTGCCGAGGGCGACGGCGACGGCTCCGCGCACGGAGGCGTCGCTATCGTCGAGCGCGGTGATCAGAGAAGCGAACATCCGCGAATCTCTCTGGCCCGACGAGCACATTTGGGCCAGGTCCTCGGCGGCCTTCTGCCGGGAGTAAGGCGAGAGATCGTTGAGCGATTCGAGGAGCCCGATCAGGCGCGCGTCCTTCGCAACCGGTTTTTTCTGCTCGGGAGCTTCTTCCGCCTCATAGCCCCGGCGTTTCAAATACTGGCGCTCGTTGAAACTGAGATGCCTGTCGCTCCTGATCCACCAGAAGGCCGCGAGAATTATCACCACACATATTATGAATAGGTACATGCGTTCCAGACAGTGAGTTCTTACCCGTTCTTGCCCCGCTTCTTCTTCTCTTTTTCGCCCTTCTCTTCAGCCGGTTTCGGAGGCGGATTCCGGTCCGTCTCCGGGCGGCTCCGATCCTCGCGATTCACCCGCGGCGGCAATCCGCGCTCCGGCTCTTCCATCTTCGGTATGGGCCGCTCTCCCGGCTCCTTCTTCTCTTCGTCCTCCTTGGCGGCGCTCTTCGCCTGGTCCACAATGCTGTCGATGGGAGGAGTCTCGGCCTCTTCGGCGGCGACCCTGCGGATTGCGCGCTCGGCCTCCGAGCGGCGGGCGAGTATCTCCTTATCCGGCGGCGGAGATTTCTGGAACTTGTCGTTAGGCTTACCCTTCATGAATTTCTCCATGAAGTGTATCCACATAGGCAATGCGGCGACGCCCCCGGCTTCCTTGTTGCCCAGGGTCCGTTTCATTCCCGGGTAACCGATCCAGACGCCCGCCGTATAGCTCGGCGTATAGCCGATAAACCACGCGTCGGTGAAATCGTTCACGGTCCCGGTCTTGCCGCAAACCATTCGACCGGCGAGCTCCTTGTTGCCCATGATCGCCGTGGCCGTGCCGCCCGTGACGACCCCTCGCATCATGTCCTGCATCTGCGCGGCGACGTAGGGCGAAATCACCTTGAAGGTTTGAGGCTTGAGCTCCTGTAGAGTGTTGCCGTCCGAGTCCGTGACGCGCCGGATCAGGTGCGGCTGGACCCGCACCCCGTAATTCGAGAAAGCCGAATACGCGCTCACCATATCGAGCAAAGGCTCCTCGGTGGCCCCGAGGGCCGACGGCAGCACGCGCTTCATCGGGTTCGGCAGGCCGAACCGCTTCACGACCTCCGCGGCCTTATCGACGCCCACCATGTGCATGAGGCGCACGGCGACGACGTTGAGCGATTGCTGTAAGGCGTTCCGGAGCGGGAGCATTCCGCCGCCCGCGCCCCCGTCATAATTATGTGGCGACCAGCCCGTCGAGGGGTCGGTGAACGGCGCGCCGCTCACGACCGTGTCGGGAGTGAACCCGTACTCGATGGCCGCGGCGTAGAGGAAGGGCTTGAAGACCGAGCCGGTCTGCCGCTCGGCCTGCGTGGCGTTATTGAATTTCCTGGTGGAAAAATCGTAGCCGCCGACTATGGCCTTCACTTCTCCGGTCTTCGAATCGATGCACGTGAGCGCGCCGTCGACGGAAGGAATCTGGTCGAGGTTCACCTCCAGGGTCTTCTTCTCGTTGTCGGCCTTGACGACCTTGAAGACCGCGAGGTCGCCCTTCTTGAGCAGTTTCGATGGCGAGCCGCCGGCCCACTTCGTATTGGCCTCCGTGATGTTCGCCTTGAAGTCTCCGAACCTAACCTCCGCGCCCGCAGGCGAGGTGCTCATGACGAGGCCGAATATGTACTCCCCGGGCAGGAAATCGCCCATCCAGTCGGGGTGGGAATAGTGCAGGAGGTCGGTGGTGGTCTTGTTTTCGAGCACGTTGATGAGCTTGCCGCGCCACCGCTTGCCGTGCCGGTCCTCATAGGCGTGGAGCCCGCGCCGGACGGCTCGGATGGCCTCGCGCTGGGCGACGTGATCGATGGTTGTGTAGATATTCATCCCCTGCGTGAGCGTCTGCTGCGTGCCGAACGTATTCTCCGCTTCCTGCCGGACCTCCTCAACGAAGTAGCCGTAGATCGAGTTGTTGTTGTCGCGCTGGGGAGAGACGTTCAGGTTGATGCGAGTTCCCTTTGCCCGGCTGTATTCTTCGTCCGAGATGTAGCCCTCTTCGCGCATTCGGTACAGGACGATGTTACGCCGGTCGGTCGCCGCCTTTTCATCGCGGGTCGGCGAATAGAGGCTCGGGGCCTGCGGCAACCCGGCCAGGAGGGCTGACTCTTCGAGCGACAGGTCCTTGAGCGATTTCGAGAAGTAATACTGCGAGGCCGCTTCGAATCCGTAAGCGCCGCCGCCGAGGAAGATCTGGTTGCAATACATCTCCATGATCTGCTCTTTGGTGTAGTAGCGCTCGATCTGAAGGGATAAGAGGATCTCCTTTATCTTCCTCGTGTATGTCTTCTCGGGCGTCAGGAAGAGGGCGCGGGCGAGCTGCTGGGTCAGCGTGGAAGCCCCCTCGGCCTTGCGCCCGGTGGTCACGTTCTTGACGACGGCGGTCATTATGCGGATCGGGTCGACGCCGATGTGCTGAAAGAACCTGTCGTCCTCGATCGCCCAGATGGCCTGCCTCATCCGCTCGGGAATCTGGTCGTAGGTGACGGGAATCCGGCGCTCGAGAGAGAACTCGCCCACCACGGTCTTGCTATCCTCCGCAAGCACCCGCGTGACGAGGTTGGGGCGATAGCTGGCGAGGGCGGCGACCTGCTGAGCCTCTTCGGTCATGCTGGCCTGGTAGGCGACGGTCGCTCCGAACATCGTGCCCGCAATTACCGATAGACCGGCCAGGGCCAGGAACGTGTAATTGCGGAAGAAGTCCTGCAACCAGTTGTTGCTGGATCGCCCGCCGCCTGCGAAGGGCTTGAAGTTTTTGATCGAGCGCATAACGATTCTCGCTTTTATAAGGGTTGATGTGAAGAAGGAAGCCTAAAGTCCTCAGCCTCAAGGTTACAGCAGGATCGCGGGCCTTGTAAATTGTAAAGCGGCGCGATTTTCGATCCCACCTCTCTCCCGCGCACATTTTCTCGACGCGATTTCCATAACTGCCGGAGTCGCTATAGCCGCAAGCTTAGTTGGCGAAACCGGCCCGGAGGTTGCACCACGGGCGCGAACATTTGTTCCGCTATCTGTTCTCAACCTGCGGCGCTGAAGCAGTGGGGCCGATCTCGCCGGTGGCGGGGCTTTCCTGCCATTCCTGTTGCAAGTTACGGCCTTCGTCCCTCAAGAGGCTCAAGAGGGTCGAAGCAAACGCAAGAATGACCGGGCCCGCGAAGAGTCCCAGGAACCCGAAGACCTGAATGCCGCCGAAGACCGAAAAGAAGATCAGGAGGGTGTGCATCTGCACTCGGCCGCTGATCAGGTAGGGCCGGAGAAAATTATCGACCGTGCCCACGACGCCCGCGCCCCACCCGATCATGATCAGCGCCTCGATCCGGTTCCCGGTGAGCAATAGATAGATTGAAGCGGGGAGCCAGACCGCCGCCGTGCCCACCAGAGGCAGGAGCGCGAAGAAAGCCGCGACCACCGCCCATAGAACGGGCGAAGGGACTCCGAATATCCACAGGGCCAGCCCGACCAGCCCGCCCTGCACGGCCGCAACTACCAGTCCCCCGTACACGGTCGCAATGAGCGTATTGCTGATGCCGTTGAAGAGCTTATCTACCTGTTCCGGCCGCAGGGGCAGATAGGCAGCCGCGCGGTGCCGCATCGACCGCCCTTCGCGAAAGAGGAAAAAGAGCGTAAACAGGGCGACCGCGCCGTTGATGACGAATGAGGCCAGGTTGCCGACGATAACGCCGGTCTCCGCCAGAAGGAAGCCGCTAATCTGCTGGAGGCGGCTTGCGAGATATCCGCGAATATCTATCTTCGAGACATCCACGTACTGCCCTATCCACCGAAGCGGAGCTTCCAGCGCGCCCATCAGAAAAGGGCTGAGGCCCCCGCTCTCTTCGCTCCGTTGATCGAGGAACTGGTAGAGATGCGTGACCTCGTTCGTTATGGCCGCGCCGAGCATCACCGCCGGAATGACGAGTATCGTCGTCACGAGGATGGTCGATAGCAGGGCCGAGAGGCTGGGGCTGCGAACTATGCGCAGCATTCTCGCCTGCACGGGAAAGAATACGACCGCGATCACGACCGCCGTGAAGAGCGGCTTGAGGAACGGTCTGAAGATTATGAACGAGAGGTAAAGAGAAAAGGCCGTAATAACCAGCAGGAAGATGATCGTAATACGCTTCTTCACCATAATGGCCGTTAGCGCGGATTTCAATCGAAGCTGGTTGGATGAGCAGCCGCGGCATCACTCCACCGCGGCTGCCCTGCTCCAACCGGATTACTTCATCCCCTGTTTGCCCTGGTGGTCGAATTTCAGCCAGAGCGCTCGTGGATCATGCGGTCAGTCTGGTTCTATCCTCGTCGCCCGGAGGCGAATCGGGGAGAGCCTGTTTGAACTTGCAGTCCTCGTTTCGGCACTGGAGAGAACGCTCTCCGGCCTTGTTCACTTTTTCGACCAGAAAGCGGGCCCCGCATTCGGGGCATGGCTGCGCGACAGGCTTGTCCCACAGGGCGAACTTGCATTTGGGATAATTCGAGCAGCCATAAAAAGACTTTCCGTATTTGCCTTTCTTTACGATCAGCTCGCCCCCGTCCTCGGGGCAGGATACGCCGGTAGTCTCCTGCTTGATGTACTTGCATCCGGGATAATTCGAGCACGCGGTGAACGGGCCGAAGCGGCCCTGCTTGACTATGAGGTGCTTGCCGCATTGCGGGCAAAGCTCTTCCAGCACCACGTCGGGCGCGGCCAGCTTCCCGCCCTTTTGAATCTTCCGGGTCGTCTTGCAATCGGGATAACCGGTGCAGGCGAGGAACTGCCCGAACCTGCCGCGCTTCATCGCCATCGGTTTGCCGCAGGTCTCGCACGTCTCTTCGGCCGCTTCCGCGTGCGCCTCTTCGCCGGCTTCGTCGTGTATCTTGGGAATGTCGCGAGTCGTCTTACAGTCGGGATAATTCGTGCAGGCGAGGAACTGTCCATAACGGCCGAACTTCATGGCCATGTTCGATCCGCAGTTCTCGCACTTCTCGTCCGTGATGATCTCCTGCCGTTTCACGTCGCGCATATGCACCCTGGCCGATTCCAGGTCCTTGGTGAACTTCTCGTAGAACTCGGCGAGCGCCCGGGTCCACGGCATCTTGCCTTCTTCGATCTCGTCCAGCTCCTCCTCCATGTGGGCCGTGTACTGAACGTTGAAGAGGTCGTCGAAGCTCTCCACCAGGAGGTCGTTGACGATTATCCCGAGCTCGGTCGGCCTGAACCGCCCTTCCTTCCGCTCGGCGTACTCCCGGTCTTGAATGACCGTCATTATCGAAGCGTAGGTCGAAGGCCGGCCGATGCCCTTCTCTTCAAGCGCCTTGACCAGGGTCGCCTCGGTGAACCTGGGTGGCGGCTCGGTGAAGTGCTGGTCGGGGACGAGCTTGTTGAGCTTAAGCTGCTCGCCCTGTTCCACGCGAGGGAGCTTCAAGGCCTGCTCCTCGTCGTCCTCGTCCTTCTCATCCTTGCCTTCTTCATAGACGGCGAGGAACCCGTTGAACTTCAGCACCGCGCCGGTGGCCCGAAACAGGTATCGCGGCCCCGCTTTGATGTCAATCGTAGTCTGATCGAAAACGGCCGCCATCATTTGAGAGGCCACGAACCTCTGCCAGATGAGCTTGTATAGCGCCAGCTCGTCCTTCCCGAGATAGGGCGCGACGCTGTCAGGGGTCCGGTAGACGGAGGTCGGGCGAATCGCCTCGTGCGCGTCCTGCGCGTCTTTCTTCGAGCGATAATGGATCGGCTTGTCGGGCATGTACTCCGCGCCGAACTGGCTGCCGATCATCTCGCGAACCTCGGAGAGGGCCGAATCCGCGACTCGCGTGGAGTCGGTCCGCATATAAGTTATCAGCCCGACCAGCCCTTCCTTGCCGGTCTCGATCCCTTCGTACAGCTTCTGCGCCAGCTGCATGGTCTTCTTCACCGGGAAGCGTAGCTTGCGCGAGGCTTCCTGCTGAAGCTTCGAAGTGATGAAGGGCGGGACCGGGTTGCGCTTTTTCTCTCTGGTCGTGACGGAAGAGACGATGAAGCTCTGGCTCTTCAATTCTGCCAGTATCTCGCTTGCCTGCTTCTCTTCTTTTACGTGGACCTCGTTCTTCTTGAGGTCTTCGCCGAAATCGGATGTCTTGACGGTCTTCTCGTCGATGCGGAAGAGCCGGGCGTCGAAAGCCGGAGGCAGCTTCGCCGACAGGTTCGCCGTAATCGTCCAGTACTCGGTCGGCACGAAGGCGAGAATATCCCGCTCCCGCTCGACCACGAGCCGCAACGCGACCGACTGCACCCGGCCCGCGGAGAGCCCGCGCCTGACTTTGTCCCAGAGCAGGGGGCTGACCTGATAGCCGACTATTCGGTCAAGCAGGCGGCGCGCCTGCTGCGCGTCTACGAGGTTCTGGTCGATCTCGGTCGGGTGCTTGAAGGATTCCTGGATCGCCGACTTGGTTATCTCGTTGAAAAGCACCCGGCGGACCGTCTTCCGGTTCTTACCCCGGCCTTCCAGCTCTTCCTTTATGTGCCAGCCGATAGCCTCCCCCTCGCGGTCAGGGTCGGTCGCCACGTAGATCGTGTCGGCGTCCTTGGCCGCGGATTTTAGCTGCCTGATGACCTTCTCTTTTCCGGGGATCACTTCGTAAGTGGGCTCGAACTGCTTATCGAAGTCGATCCCTATGCCCTTCTTCGGCAAGTCCTTGATGTGACCCACGGAGGCTATAACCTCGTAATCCGGGCCGAGGTACTTGTTTATCGTCTTTGCCTTCGATGGAGATTCAACTACTACTAGTGCTTTAGCCATAATCGCAAACGCCTGCCGAGTGACTGATTGCCTCTGCAACATGCAGCGAATCGACACTCTCCTAAAAATACCGACTTTACAGTCGCCCCTCGCACAGTGTCAAGTATGTCCCCGGACCGCCACCGCCCGCGGTCCTTATTAGACCTTTAAAACAAAGCTCTTACCCGGCAATTGTTTTATCCGCTCCATCATCTCCAGCTTAAGGAGCGCGCTCATCAACTCGCCCGGGCTCGGTCCGATGCTCAGAATCAATTGATCTATATGGACCGGCTCGTCCGGTTTGAGCGAGCCGAGCAGCTCGCGCTCAAGCTCTGACAGCATAAACTCGTCCGGATTTATCCCCAGGCTCAACTGTTCCGGCCCCTCCCGCGCCAGTATGCTCGACTTGATCTCCGACGGAAACTCGTCTACCACGTCCCTCCAGCTCTGCACGAGCCGCGCGCCGTCCTTTATGAGGTAATTGGGCCCGAAGCTCTTGGATGACGTTATGTTGCCCGGCACCGCGAAGACATCGCGCCCCTGTTCGTAGGCCATCCGGGCCGTGATCAGAGAGCCGCTCCGCTCCGCCCCTTCGACCACGAGCACGCCCAGGGTCACTCCGCTGATGACCCGGTTTCTAAAAGGGAAGTTCTGCGGAAGCGGAGGCGTGCCGAGCGGAAATTCCGACATAATGGCCCCATGTCTTGCGATCTCTTCGGAGAGCTTCCGGTTCTCTTTGGGATAGACGAGGTCGAGCCCGGTCCCCATCACCGCGATAGTTATCCCTCCGCTTTCAATCGCCCCCCGGTGCGCGGCCGTATCAATTCCGCGAGCGAGCCCGGATACGATCGTGACTCCACGCTCTCCAAGCTCGCGCCCGAGCATTCCCGCCACGTTGCGCCCATAGGTCGAGCAATGGCGCGATCCGACAATGGCAACGCAGGGCTGGGCGAATGCCCGCGCGGGGTCGCCGAGGCAATAGAGCACGATCGGCGGGTCATAGGTCTCGCGCAAGAGGGCCGGGTAAGAATGGGCCCCGAGGGCGAGCACGCTCGCGCCCATTCGTTTCAATTCGTCAAGCTCGCGGTCGGCGCGCGAGCGCGGCTCCCCGCGCTTCAGCTCTTCTATCGTCTCGCGCTTGACGCCCGCCGATAGGAGCGCCCTTTCGCTCGCGTCGAAACAGTTTCCGGGAGTACCGAACTTCTCGAGCAGCAGCGCGGCGCTCCTTCTCCCCACCCCTTTTACAAGGCTCAAGGCGACCCAGTCTCGGATCGAGATTTCAGGTTCCAATGAAGTGTCTCCGATATGAAACCGAACGGCCCGGACGGCGCGGGGGTCGAGGTTTCAAGCCTGTTTCGACCCGGGGCGCCGATTCTACCTCTTCCAGCCGAATAGTCAAGCCCCCATAGGGGTGATTACGCCGGCCTCCGGCCGCGATCGATTCGAGATGCGCGCGGCGGGCTTGCCAGCGAGCTTTTTTCCGGTAAAGTAAGGAGTCGAACAAGATTTCGAGGAGGCAGGATGGACGATTTAAAAAAGAAGAAAGCGGGTATCGATACGCTGGTGAGAAAGGTGTCACCGGATGCCATCGTGCAACGGTCTTTCTATGACGAGGCCAGTGGAAGGATGTTCGTGACCGTCGTGCAGGGCTCTCGCAAGATCGATTTTGTGCTGTCGGATCGAGACTATAACAACGGCCAGTCGGATAAGGCCGACAGCGTGATACGGGGCGCGCTCAAGAAGCTTCCCGGCATGCCCATTGGTTAGGCAAAGCCGCCCGGAGGACAGGGCTCGACGTGGTCTTCAAGTACAGAGCAGCGGTCATAGATGCCTTGAGCCGCCACGGCGTGAGCCCCGGGCCTGAGACCCCTCCGGCCCTCGTAAGAGAATTCGTAAACGACCTCTACCTTTTCGAGATCCGCAAATTGCGCGACCGAATGCGGGCGGGCTCAATCCCGAAGGACCGCTACGCCGCGCTGGTCGCCGGCTTGCGCGACCGTTATCCCGTTTTATCGCTCCCGATTCATCGCTGGACAGTGGAAGATTGATCGGGCCTGCGACGACCTTTCAAGGTGCTTCAATACGAAAGGAGAAGACATGTCGAAACGCATACGGATGCTCGCATTGCTTATGGCGCTGCTGGCCGCCTCCGCCCTGGCCGCGGGCGACAGGAAGGTTTCGGTCGAAGACACCCTCGCCATCAGAGCAGTCGCCGCGCCGCTCTGGTCGCCCGATGGCAAATGGATCGCTTTCACCGTGAGCGACTGGAACAAGAAAGAGGATCGCCGCGACTCGCACATCCACATAGTCTCGGCAGCCGGGGGCCGGATCATCAAGCTGACCAATGGAGAGCGCGGCGAGACCGCCCCGCAGTGGTCCCCGGACGGGAGCCGCCTGGCGTTTCTCGCGAACCGGGACGCGCAGGCCCAGGGCGCGACTCCGCGCGGCAATCAGGTCTGGGCCATCTCCGCGCAGGGCGGCGAGGCCGAGCGCATCACGGATGAAGAGTCGGGAGTCTCGCAGTTTCGATGGTCGCCCGACGGCAAGGCGATCGCGTATGTCGTAGGCGACACCGCGAAAGACAAGGCCGAGCGCGATAAGCGAAAGAAGGAGAAGTTCGACGCGATAGTCGTCGACGCGGACTTCACTTACTCGCACGTCTGGTCCATCGACCCGGAAAGCAAAACGAAGAAGCGAATCACCGAAGGCCCGTTCACCGTCTCAGACCCTCAATGGTCGCCCGATAGTCGCTGGATCGCCTTCGTCTTAAGCCGCGCGGGCAAGCAGGACTCATCCTACACGGACATCTCCGAAGATCGGAACACGGACATCTTCGTGGTCTCGGCCGCCGGAGGCGCGACCCGGCAGCTCACATCCGGGCGAGGGCCTGAGACATCGCCCCGGTGGTCGCCCGACGGCAGGCTTATAGCCTTTCTCTCCTTCGCCGATCCCGCTTCCTGGGCCGCCAAGACCGACCTGATGATCGTTTCTCAGGAGGGCGGCGCGCCGAGAAATCTAACCTCGAACTATCCCGAGTCGGTCTCAGGCTCGATTGCGTGGACTCCTGACGGCAAAGCGATTCTGGCAGGCGGAGCGGTCGGAGTGTATGGGCAGGTTCTCAAGATTCCCGCGACGGGCGGCAATCCTATGACAGTATTCGAAAAGCCCGCCGGGTTCGGGTTCTTCGATCTCTCACCCGACGGCGCGAAGATAGCGTACACGTTCGAGGATGAGAATATAGCCGAAGACATATGGGTGGCCACGAGCGCGGGCAAGGAGCCGAAACAGCTCACCCGCTTGAACCCCCAGGTCGGGGATTTCAGGCTCGGAGATACCGATGTAATCAAGTGGAAAGGGGCGGACGGGCTGGAGATCGAAGGGATACTCATCAAGCCCGTGGGATACGAGCGAGGAAAGCGGTACCCGATGATCCTCCAGATTCATGGCGGGCCGTATGGCCGTTTCGCTTATGGCTTCGAAGCTCGCGCGCAGATATTCGCCTCGAACGGCTATGCCGTGTTGATGCCGAATCCCAGAGGCTCGACCGGGTATGGCAACCGCTTCACGACCTCGAACCTGAAGGATTGGGGCGGCAAGGACTACCAGGACCTGATGCTTGGAGTCGACGAGATGATCAAGCTGGGAATCGCCGATCAGGATAGGCTCGCCGTGATGGGAGGGAGCTACGGCGGCTTCATGACGTTCTGGGTGGTGACCCAGACAGACCGCTTCAAAGCCGCCATAGGCCACGCGGGAATCAGCGACTGGTACAGCTTCCACGGCCAGAGCGACGTTCCGGGCCTGATGGAATACGGCTTCGGCGGCTTTCCCTGGGTCGCGCGCGAGACCTACGCGAAGTACTCTCCGATGAGCTTCGTCGAACGCGTGAAGACCCCCTTGATGATCACCCACGGCGAGCAGGACCGCCGGGTACCCATCGCGCAGGCGGAGCAATACTATCGCGCGCTCAGAAAGCGCGGCGTCGAAGTCGCCTTCGTCCGTTACCCGCGCGAGGGGCATGGCATAACCGAGCCCAACCACATAATCGACCTTGTCGGCCGCCAGCTCACCTGGTTCGACCGCCACGTGAAGGGAGAAAAATCGCAGGCCGCGAGCGGAAATAAATAGGCCTCGTCGAGTTGAATCGCTCTGAATTGTGCGGCGGCGAGTGCGGCCCGAAATAAGAAGGCCGTACCCGCCGGTTCGAAGCGCGCGATCCGTGTGATGCATAAGGTCTGGGAGAATGAAATGAACGCCGGAGCTTTTCGCGCGGGTCGCCGCTTCCCGTAGTCTCTTCTCAAGCCCGGAAGTTTCGATCCAGCGAGCGGTACTGAATCGCCTCGCTCAGGTTCTCAGACGA
>DATLMR010000423.1:0-10671 GCA_035537555.1 Blastocatellia bacterium | reverse complement strand
GACGAGAGCGGGTCATTTTTTCTTGGAGCCCTTACGCCCGGCTCGTATACGATCACCGCGCGCGCGCCCGGGTTCAAGACCCTCGAACAACGCAACCTCAAACTCAACGTGGGCGAGATGACGGGGCTGAGCATCAGGCTAGAGGTAGGCGCGATCGAGGAGACCGTCGAGATCAGCGCGGGTGAAGCCGTGGTGAGGGTTTCGACCGAGGGCCGCCTGACGGACACGTTCATTAATAAAGAGATCGGCAATCTCCCGCTCGCGCAGCGCGACATCTTCCTCTTGCCCAAGCTCTCCGCAGGAGCGACGGCGATTCCAGGGGCTGCCTCTTCGACGAAGCTGACCAACTCTCCCGTCATCACGGTAAACGGAAACAGGTACAGGGGAAATAACTACGTTCTGGACGGCGCGATGAACACCAACCAGAACAACAGCGGCGAGCCTGCGATCGTCCCCAGCCTGGAATCTCTCGAAGAGGTTCAGGTGCAGACCGGGAATTTTTCAAGCGAGTTCGGTCGCGGCAACGGAGCCGTGATCAACCTGCGCACGCGCTCCGGCACCAACTGGCTTCACGGCAGGGCCTGGTCTTATCATCGGAATTCGGCTCTCAACGCCCGCAATTTCTTTGCCGTCGCGCCGCCCCATCAAGTCTTCAACCAGTTCGGAGCGAACCTCGGCGGGCCGATCCTGAAAAACAGGACCTTCTTCTTCGGCTCTTATGAAGGCACTCGCAATGCGGTAGGACAGGCCCTCACATTCCAGGTGGAAACGCCGGAATTCCGGGACTACGTCATGCGCGTCTCGCCTTCGGGCGTGACCGCCCGGCTATTGCGCGAATTTCCTGCTCCGACTCCGCTCCCCGGCACGGACGGAAAGCGGTATCTGGATCAGCAGGACATAATCACTCCCCAGGGCGTCATACCGGCAATTGGCCGCGTCGGCGTGACCCTCAACGATTACATAAGGTTCGATCAATACATGGCCAGGATAGATCATTCGCTCGGCAAGGACGACAGGTTGACAGGGCGATGGATAGCCGAATACCAGCGTGATCTGGGCGGGACCAGCTCATCGCGCGCGACTCTTGGCAAGGCCATGCGCGGAAGCCGAGGCCCTTTCAACGGATTCTTCGCCAATCTTAATCTTGGCTACGTTCACGTGCTCGATCGAGCCATTAATGATGTCCGCGCGTCGCTGCAGATCATCAATACCACGCGCGGCAATGAAGAGGCGGTCGTGCCCGACATCACCGTGACAGGGCTTACAGCGCCCTTTGGAGATAGCTTTCTGTCGAGCACCCGGCTCCGGACCTATGAGATTCGAGACACTGTTACGCTTGATAGAGGCCGCCACTCGATCCGACTCGGCTTCGAGCTCAGGCGCATATTCAAAGGGCTTTCGATAGGCCCTGCAACCACCGGCGCTTTCTTCTTCGAAACGATGAATGATTTCGCGCTTGATCGCCCCTTTCGCCAGACTCTGACGGTCAATCCCGAAACCGGGCAGCCAACCGGTTTCGGCCGTTACTTCACGTTCTATGAAAGCGCCTTCTTTATTCAGGAAGACTGGAAGGTCAATTCGAGATTGAACTTCAGCATCGGGCTCAGGCACGACTACTTCGGCGATGTGAGCGAGCGAGAAGGGCGGCTCTCTTCGATAATTCTCGGGCCGGGAGATGACTTCCGAGAGCGCCTCGCCAACGCTTCCATCGGCAGGGTTGACCGTCTGTACAAACCGGAGCTCGCAAACTTCGCTCCGAGGATCGGGCTGGCGCTCGATCCGTTCGGAGACGGGAAAACCTCTCTGAGAGCCGGTTTCAGCCTCGCCTATCAGCCCCATCACGGCCAGTCGATCGCAGGGGCGCGCGCGCTGCCGCCGGATGCGATCCAGGGCGTCATCCAGCCGTCAAGCAAGATAGGCACGACGATCTTTTACGATATCCCCGTGCCGTTCAACCCTGAGTTTGGGCGCGGCCTCAACGCGAGCGGCGGCGTGAAGAGCAGGCCCGGCGAGCCTCCGATTCGGACGACGGGCTTCGTCGTCAATCCCGACATAAAGACTCAATACAGCGAGAGCTGGTTCCTGAACATTCAGAGAGAGCTTGCCTCGGGGCTGATCGCCAGTCTGGGGTACGTCGGCACGAACGGCATAAACCTGGAGCGCATAGATGACGTGAATCGCTTCAGAGGCGATCTGCTCGGCGACGGAAAGGAAGACCGCATAAACCCCAACTTCAGCTCGCTTCTCTTCGTTACCAATGGAGTGACGTCGAGCTATCACTCGATGACCGCCGAATTGCGAGCCAACCTGAAAAGAGGCCTCTCGATCCAGGCGAACTACCGCTGGTCGAAATGGCTCGACACTTCGTCCGATACATCGACCGGCCAGTTTGCCGATAATTCCGAGCCGGGCAAGGGTGCCGTCAACATAGATTGCCTGGCCTGCGAGCGGGGTAGATCTCTCTTCGACATACCTCATAGATTTTCGGCTGCGATCATGTGGGCCCCGAGATGGCTTCGCGGCCAGAACATTCTAGAGAGGCTCGCACGCGATTGGGAGATGTCCGCCATCATCACCGCACAATCGGGCCGGCCATTCTCCGTCTGGAACGGCGCTTCGTTCAAGGCCGGCGGCGATTACAATGCCGACGGCGGAGGAGGAGCCGTCGGAGGCGGATTCTATGACAGGCCCGACGCTCCTGCTCCGGGCGCCGTGAAGTCTTCTTTCAGCAATAAGGACTTCGTGAACGGCCTCTTCGACGCCAGCATATTTCCAAAGCCGCTCCCCGGCCACGACGGCACTCTGGGGCGCAACACATTCCGAGGGCCAAAATACATAACCGCCGATCTCTGCCTTGCGCGCAGCTTTGCGCTTCGCGATCAGATGCAGATCCAGCTGCGGCTTGAAGCCTTCAACGCGCTGAACAATGTGAACCTATTCCTGCCGAATACGGACCTGTCGCTATCGTCATTCGGCAAATCCACGCAGGCATTCGAAGCGCGAACATTACAGCTTGGAGTCCGGTTCTCGTTTTGATTCGAAAAATGAGTTTCGAAGGAGAATAATCATGCGCGCTTTTCATACCGTTGCCATTCTCATGGCCATATCATTCGGCTGTGAGGCACTTGCGCTGCCTCGACCGCTGGATGGTCGAGATACGAACAAGTTGGCCGTCGTCTCGATTGCCGCGCTTGAACAGCAGGCGAGCCGCAGGGTCGATGTAGTATCGAGGCTCCCACTCGAAGCGGTCGGATCGGACCTCTTCAAAGGAATAGAGTCGCTTGAGTCGCCCGGGGCTAATCGCGTACCCAATTACCTGCGAGCCCTGGCCGCGCTCCCCTCTACCGTCAAGCCCTTCGCTCACCTGATCGATACCGCAATCTATTCAGGCGCTGTCTCCGCGGAAACAAAGATTGCCATGGGCCTGCGCATCGCGCAGATTCATGCCAGCCCTTATGTGGCCGCGCATATGGTGAGAATGCTCGGAGCGAGCGAGCGAGGCAAGACGTTGCTCGCTTGTATGAGGTCGGATGATACCCATTCACTATCGCCCGCCGAAAGGATGGCTCTCGAATACTCCGACTCTCTCACGAGGGACGTAAACGGAGTAAGCGATGGGGATTTTCAAAGACTGAGAGCCTACTTCAACGACTCGCAGATCGTGGAACTGACCATGGCGGTCTGCTTTTTTAATTACTTCACTCGATTCTGCGAAGCGGCACGCCTTCCCGTCGAGACCTGGGCAATTGATGGCTCACCTTTAAAGCCGCGATCGCTTGCAGGGTACGAGCCGCCTGCTGCCCGCGTGGCCCTCATCTCCAATGACGAAGTAAGCGCTGTAATCGCTATGGAAGCGGCGGCGAAAGAGTCCGCGCGGCAGGCATCCGGCCTGGGTCTGGGCGTGGCAAATTCCCAGAGGGCCATGATGCGCTGCCCCAAATTCGCTCTCGCGTGGCGAGCCTATGGCACGGCGGTGAGAGAATATGCATCGGTGAGCCGCGAACTGAAGCTTCATATCTCGTTTGCCGTTTCGATGGCGAACGGCTGTCGCTATTGCACTCTGCATCAGGTGCTGGGACTTCGAAGGCTGAACGTAGATCCCGCAAAGCTCATGGCCATGAAAAAGGGTGACGAGGCGCTGACCGCCAGTGAGCTCAAGGTCGTAGAGTTTGCCCGCAAGCTGACCCGTGATCCCGCTTCGATCACGGATGGGGATTTTGAAAAGCTTCGGGCGGAGTTTACGGAGCAGGGGGCCATCGAGGTTTTGCTTCAGACCTGCGCTTTCAGTTTCATGAACAGGTTCACGGATGGCCTCCGCCTGCCCTCCGAAGATGAGGCGATACGAGTGTATAAGGAAGTATATGGCTCGGGCTGGGCTCCTAAAGAAACCAGCAGATAAAACAATCAGAGCGGGAGAGGCGGCCAATTCCACGGCATGAAGGTCGGCGAAGCTGTGTCTCGACTACTATGCTTCGTTGATCCTCCTGCTTCCATCCACTGCCAGGGTCAGGCGAGAGGGACAGAGGCCCTCCGGTCTCGCCTTCCATCCTTCGGGGTCCATATTGCCCGCCAATAGGCGCGGTGTTATCCTTCTCATCTTCTTGAAGCAAATAACTGGCAACGCGGGGAGGCACTGATGAAGGCTGTCGTAATCAACCAACACGGGTCCGAAGATGTTCTCGAATATACAGAGCTGCCTGAGCCTGAGATTTCAGAGAATGAAGTTCTCGTACAGGTGAAAGCCTGCGCGCTGAATCATCTCGATCTCTGGATCAGGGGAGGATTGCCGGGCCTCAAGTTGCCGTTCCCGCATGTGCTAGGGGCCGACGTTTCCGGCGTGGCTGTCAAGGTCGGCAAATTAGTGGAGAACACTCGGCCGGGAGATGAAGTGATGCTCTCCCCGGGGATCTCCTGCATGCATTGCGAATACTGCCTCTCCGGCAGAGACAACCTCTGTGCGAGCTACTCCCTGCTCGGCACGAGGGTGCCTGGGGGGTATGCCGAATTCGTGAAGGCTCCTTCATTCAATGTCTTGCCTAAGCCGCGAAACTTGAGCTTTGAAGAGGCCGCCTCGCTTCCCCTCGTCTTCATAACCGCATGGCACATGCTGGTGGAGCGGGTCCGTTTGCAGGCCGGAGAGACCCTGCTTGTCCACGCCGCAGGCAGCGGGGTCGGGATCGCGGCCATCCAGATCGGCAAGTTGCTCGGAGCGAGAGTCCTGACCACGGCGAGCTCCGATGAGAAGCTCCGGAAAGCGTCAGCTCTGGGAGCGGATGAATTGATCAATTACACCGAGAAGGACTTCCTGGACGAGGTCCGCCGGCTGACCGATAAGCGCGGGGTCGATGTCGTTTTCGAGCACACGGGGGAGGCCACCTGGGAGAAGAGCGTCCGTAGTCTCGTCCGGGGCGGCAGGCTCGTGACCTGCGGCGCTACGTCGGGCTATCACGGCAATATCGATATCAGGTATCTCTTCTCGAAGCAGATCAGCCTTATCGGGTCTTACATGGGATCGAAATACGAGCTGGTGAATATGCTGAAATTCTTCGAGGACGGGTCGCTCAAGCCTGTGGTCGATAGGGTGTTGCCCCTGGAGCGGGCCGCCGATGCTCATCGTGCCGTTCAGGAGAGGGCTCAATTCGGGAAGGTCGTGCTTACGCCTCAGGTCAGGGCCTGAGTTGTCCGGAGAATGGTTTTTGCCGCGCGGGTTTACGCAGAGCTCGCGGCTTCATCGCTCGTGATCCGGCCCAGCACCTTCAGAGTGCGGCGGCCTGCGCCCCGGGACTCGCTCTTGACAGGAGTTTCTCGAACAATCGGATTATAGAGAGTGTCCCGCTCGACGGGGATTCTGCCCGCGCCGCGAACAAGGTCCTCGATCTGCGGCAGAGTCAGTTGATTATTGTTGCCTTCTGCCAGGTATGACTCCATCAAAGAGCCGCCTTCGTTGATCGTTCCGTCCAGGTCGTCGGCTCCGAACCGCAATGCGACCTGGGCCAGGTTTTTCCCAAGCATCACCCAATAGGCCTTGATGTGCGGGATATTGTCGAGCATCAGGCGCGATACGGCGATCGTCTTAAGGCTGTCAATTCCGGAAGGGCCGGGTAGATGTGAGATGGCCGTGCCCTCGGGATGGAAAGCAAGGGGAATGAAGCACATGAACCCGTTTGTCTTATCCTGTAGCTCTCTCAACCGGACGAGATGATCGACTCGATCTTCGAACGATTCTACATGCCCGTATAGCATGGTCGCGTTCGTTTTGATATTGCTCCGGTGGACTTTTTCGGAGAGCTCAAGCCATCTATCCCCGGAAGTCTTATGGGCGCAAATCTGGCTTCTCGTCGGCTCGCGCAGTATTTCGGCCCCGCCTCCGGGGCAGCTGTCGAGCCCGGCCGCCTTCAGCCCCTCAATAACTTCCTCGTCCGTCATCCGGCACGTCCGGGCGAAGTGATCGAGCTCGACCATCGTAAACGCTTTGAGGTGCATGTCCGGGAAGTTGCGCTTCAGCTCGCTCAGGAGGGAAGTGTAATAATCAAACTGAAGGCGCGGGTGGAGGCCTCCGACGATGTGAAGCTCGCGCGCCCCTTCATCATAAGCCTTTCTCGCGATTTCGACACACTCTTCCACGGTCCAATCGTAGGCTTCGGGATGTTTGACTCTGCGATAAAATCCGCAAAAGGCGCAGTCGGATACGCAGACATTAGTGTAGTTCAAATGGCGGTTTACGTTGAAATAGGTGATATCGCCGTTCACGCGCTCCCGCACGAAATTCGCCATCGCTCCAATGGAGATCAAATCGTCGGACTGAAATAATCTGACTCCGTCATCGAAGGAAAGGCGCTCGCCGCCCTCTGCCTTTTCGGCTATATCTCTCAAATTCGTCGAAAGGGTGCTCAGGTTCATTACTCTCTCCACATGTAAAACATTCCGTTCCGTCCGCGATACTTCAATCGGGATTATACAGGGAGCGGGACCCGGCTCCAAACTGACGACTCGTTACGATCCGTTCCCCTCCGAACCGGCTACTGCTGGCCGCGCGCGAAAAAGACTACGGCCGCGATCACGAGGAGAATCACGAGCACGAAAAGAGTGATCTTCCATATACTGTATGGCCGGTCGCCCTGGACCTCACCGGAACGGGCGTTGATCATCACCTGGTAGACCTTGTCGTTGAACCGATAAGCGCCCAGATACACCGGCAGCAGAATGTGCTTGAAGGTTATGGCCGAATAGGAGGTGGCCATGTCGGTAATCTGTTGCTCGTCGCCGCCGATATCACCCCGCACGTCATCCTGGATCGTGACGGCCATCAATCCTTTCGCTTCTTCAAACCCCTCAGGCAGCTCTACCTGATAGCGTTGGGCCTTATAGCCTGAAAGGTAAGCAGGCTCGTAGGGTTTCAATAGACCCAGGTCCCACGGCTCAAGCGACGCCAGACGGGGGCGGGAGACCGACTCCGTCGCCGGGACTAGCACGTCGTCGAACCAGCGAGCCACCGTGCCCGAAGCGGGATGCCATGCGGTCCTTCTCACCTGTCGAGTCTTTTGAACCTGATTGCCCTGCGCATCCGTTTCGTAATACTGCTCGGTGACATAGTAGTACTCGCCCCTCTGCCCGGAGTAATGCGTGGTCGTATGCGCGTCGTAAGTCCAGAAGGGAAGATAGACGCCGCCCACGGCCTCCTGGTAGGCGAGCTTCTTCAAGGCGTTGGGCGCAAACCATCGCGATGAGAGCCACCTGGTAACAGAGCCCTGTGCCTGCTTATCGGTGATCTGAAAAGGGAGCACAGCCTCAGGTGCTACAAGCGGGTCGGCGGCCTTCGGCTGGGCCACGAGACTATTGCCGCAAAAAGGGCACTCCCCGGCCACTTCCGGAGGCGTAAACGCGACGGTGGCCCCACAGCCTGAGCACTTGACCTCAAGCGCATCGGCGGCCACCCGGGACAACTGATTCGGCCTGGGCCGCAGGTATTCTTCATACGAGCGCTCTTGCACCTCTTCCAGGTTTGTCGGAATCGCTTCGGTCCGGCCACAGTAAGGGCATGAAAGCATGCCGTCCCGGGGGCTGAAGATCAGGTCCGCGCCGCAACCGGGACACGGATACCTGTGAGCCTTTTCATCGGTAGTCACCGCTTCAGATTCAGGCATAAATGACAAGAAACCTCAAGTAAAAGGTCAGGGTACTCGGACTCTTCAAGGGTATACCAGAATCATCAGGCCTATAGCAACCGGACAAATCAAAGGCTTGAAGCCGAAAGCTGCATCTAACGAGCGCGCAAAATAATAAGCGCGCCCGAAAGACGCGCTTGAGACTTACCTTAAGCCTGTGACTCTGTGGCCCCGCTCCGGCTCTTTTGAGGCGAGGTGTCATAGGTGCCGGCTCATAGATCGGATCCCGGCTCGATTATCGTTTTTAATTCGCCCCTGAGCCGCTCTATCTCTTCGATCTTTGAAGAGATCCGCACGAACATCGCGTCCTGGGCCTTGATGCCTTCGCTGATCAGGAAGGCCGCCGATTCCGATCTGCTCTTGAATATCCCCGACTGTACCAGCGCGTCCAGCTTCTTTAAGGAATCGGTGTTAACTCGCACCATCACTACGTTTTCTCTTGCCGCGAGCGCCGTCTCGATAGCCTTTCCGATCGATTCCGTGGCGCGATTCAGCACTTCGCCCGTCTTCTGCGCCACATCCTTTACGGATGAGGCCAGGTCAAAATCCTGGGCCTGACGCGGCTCTTCGTTCGCCATCCTCGTAATGACAATGTCGTCTCCGTCCCGTGTCTTCTCTTCCATAATCACATCTCCTGAACTCTTTGTTCCGTCAAACATCTTATAGCTACCTCCTTACAAGAACTGTCGTAATCATCTTACGCGAGGTTAGATGCGCCGGTTCCGCAAAAATATGCCTGAGGTAAGGAGTCGCGGAAAGGCGGGCACATGAGGAACGGAAGAAAAGCGGGGTACGAGTAGATTCAGGCTTTCTATCTCTTATAATCGGCTTGGTTATAGGTTCGACCTGCGTCATTATCTAGGTTCGAGATCCAGGTTCGAGGGCCACGCCCGGGAGAGATCTGAAGACAGAGAAGAGTGAAGGCTATGGTAGAGACAGGTAACAGGCTCGGCGCACGTTCTGCGATACCGATCGCGCTCGTCCGGAAGCTCTTGCACAGGAATGCGAGAGCCAACCTTTCTCGCATTTTCACGAAGGCGTATCCGGTTGACGTCGCGCGCCTGATTGCCAGCCTGAGCGCGTCGGAGCGGGCGCGGGCTTTTCAGATTCTTCTGGAAGACTGTGAGGTCGACCACGTGGCCGGGGTGCTGAGCGAAATGGAGGCGGGCATTAGCCTCAGCCTGCTGGAGGATCTCGAACCGCGGCAGACCGCCCGCCTGTTGAGTGAGTTACCCGCCGACGATGCGACCTATTTGGCCTCGCGCCTCCCCGCGCCTCTCGCCGAGCAGGTGATCGCCCTGATGGAAGCCCAGCCCGCGGCCGATGTTCGAGAACTGCTCGAACACGAGGAGCGCACGGCCGGGCGCATAATGACCCGCGATTACTTCGCTCTCGAGGAGAACGTCACGGTCTCCGAAGCCATCTCTGCTTTGCAGAGGCGGTCCGAAGAGTTCGAGATGGTCTTTTACCTCTATGTGGTCGACAAGCGGGACCATCTCGTGGGGGTAGTCAGCCTTAGGAAACTCTTGACGACTCCGCCCTCGACTCAACTGAAGCGGATCATGGTCCCGGAAGTGATCAGCACCAAGACCAGCTCGGATCAGGTTGAGGTCTCGAGGCTCGTAGCGGAGTACAACCTTCTGGCCGTGCCGGTGGTCGACGACGAAGACAGGCTCGTCGGCATCGTCACGGTCGATGACGTTATAGATGTGGTTCAGGAGGAAGCGGCTGAAGACCTGCTGGCCCTCGCGGGCGTGGCAACCGAAGAGCGCATCAGCACGACGGCCTCCCGATCTCTCAGGCTTAGGGCGCCCTGGCTCCTGATCAATCTTCCAACCGCTTTTCTCGCGGCCTTCGTGGTCTCTCAATTCGAAGGCACGATCAGCAGGCACCCCGAGCTTGCCGTGCTGATGCCGATCGTCGCCGGGATGGGGGGCAACGCGGCCACGCAGACGCTCACCGTGATAGTGCGAGGCATCGCGTCAGGCGAATCGTTCGGCATCTCCCTGGTCACGATCAAGGCGGTTCTCGTAGGAGCGGGGAACGGCTTGATCACGGGCCTTCTTGGGGCTATCGTCGCGGCGCTCTATTACAGGAATATATGGCTCGGGATCGTGCTCGCCACCGCGATGGTCATAAACCTGATCGTCGCGGGCGTGGCCGGCACTCTGATCCCGGTCGCAATCAAGAAGATGAACATCGATCCGGCCATCGCTTCCTCGGTCTTCGTGACGACCTGTACGGATGTCATCGGGTTCTTCTCATTCCTGGGCATCGCCACCCTGTTCATAAATCTCGTCGGGCAGTGACCCGCGCCCCGGCTCACTCGACCCCGAATCGCGCTCAAAACAGCCTCCTGAATAGATTGAAGCCTACCGTGAACCGGCTCGGAGGCAGAGCGAGATTACTCGAATTGTACCGGCTCGTCGTCGTGCCCTGTGTGTTCGAGAAAGTAAGAGCGAACGAGTGGCGGCCGATCCGCTTTTCGATGCCGAATCCGATCTCC
>DATLMR010000422.1:0-2816 GCA_035537555.1 Blastocatellia bacterium | reverse complement strand
CGTCAAAGAAGAAGCGATTCTCGATGAGTTTCGTCAGGGCCTCCCGAACCTCTCGTTCGCTTCCCGCGCCGCCGCCCAGAGCATATCGAGCTGCTCGGCGGTCAGGTCGATCTTGAAGCCCTTCAGGCGGCCGGGATTCCGACTGCCGCGCGGGTCCGCGAGCAGCCCCTCGTACAACTGCTCGTAGATGACCAGCGCCGAGAGATATGAGCCCGCCATCGTAGGATGCAGCCCGTCAGGCGAGTAGAGCGCAAGTCCGGGGTCGCGCCGCCACGCAGCGCGCCATGCTTCACCCGCCGGGAAGAGCATTCCGCCCACGTCCTCGGCGGCGAGCCTGTAAGACTCGCTGACCGCGTCGAAATCTCCCGGGCGGCCTGTGGAAGGCCAGACCATGTACACGGCGGGCCTGGCACCGGCGGCGCGAATCTCACGGCTGAATCGGCGCGTGTATTCGATCAGCAAGCGGCGGCTCTCGGGCAATGCGGACGGGCCCTGTTGAAGCACGACCACATCCCATCCGCCTTCCGCGATGGCCCTCCGCGCGTCGCCCCTGTTCCAGTGGTCTTCGAGGCTGAAGCCTCCGAAGACCACCGATTTATGGGTGAACCTCTTCCGGCCCGCGGCCTTCGCCATCGCTTCGACGAGCGAAGGCAGGTCGTTCGTGTAAGTGAGGCTGTTGCCTATGAAAAGCACGCGCAGCCCCTCGCTCGCCTCTCTCCGCGCGAGCTCGCGGCCGGAGCAAGTGATTATGAGCAGCAGAGCGAGGGCCGCGCTCGCGACGTATCTTCCGTCGGATCTGCGTGAAGTGATCCTCTTATACATTGCCTGTTTCATCAGCCTTCTCGAGTTATGGCGGGTGCGCAGCGCGGGGTATTCGGAGACGGGCTCGGGCATTATATCACAGCCGGGTATCACAGTGAGCCGGCCCTTCCTTTTCGCGGGCGCTGGTTCCCCGCTCCTGCTTGTGGTAAGTTCCAGATCACCTTCGCGAGCATCAGGCCGCCGCCTCGGCGCAATGCTTGCGGGCGCTCACTCAAAATCAGGAGACTTAATATGAAGAGAATCGCATCCATTTTACTGGCACTTTTATGCGGCATCGCCCTGCTGCCGTTGCCGCGTGTGAGCTACGCGCAGTCGATGCCTTTTTTGTCCGACGAAGAGATTCGCATGCTTACGAACGAGATCTCGGGTGACAGGTCTTTCGAGCACATTCGCTGGCTGACTCACTGGCATCGCGATTCCGGGATGGAGGGGTATTTCAAAGCGGCCGACTACGTGGTCCAGGCCGCGAAAGATGTCGGGCTGGCCGACGTGCGCTTCGTCGAGCAGTCGTTCCCCGGGGTCAACTACACCGCCCGCTCCGCCGAGCTCTGGATGGTCGAGCCGGTCGAGATGAAGCTGGCCGACATCGGAGATCACGCCGTCTATCTCGCCGACGGCAGCCACGATGCCGACGTGACGGCGGAGCTGGTCTGGATCGACGACGCCACGAAAGAGAGTTTGAAGAACTTGAATGTCGCGGGAAAGATCGTGCTGACGAGCGGCCAGCCGGCGGTCGCCGCGCAAACGGCCGTCTGGGAGAAGGGCGCCGTCGGCATCGTCTCTTACGTCACGTCGGAGAGCAAGAATCCCATGGACCGCCCCGACCAGATCGCCTGGAACCGTATCCCGGTCACCCCTCCTCCCGGTAAGCAAGGGACCTTCGCTTTCATGCTTCCTCCGCGCAAGGGAGATACTCTGAGGAGAATCCTGGCCTCGGACGAGATGCAGGACCTCTTCGCCACGGGCAAGCGCGCAAAGGGCGGCCGCGTGGTTCTTAAAGCGAAAGTCGATACCGAGATCAGCCCCGCGCCGGGCCGGACGGGGTTCGTCGAAGGGTGGATCCGAGGGTCGAAGTATCACGACCAGCAGATAGTTCTAACGGCGCACCTTCAGGAAGAGCAGGGCTCGGCGAACGACGACGGCAGCGGGTGCGGCAACCTGCTCGAACTCGCCCGCGTCTTCAATAAGCTGATTCGCGAAGGCAAGCTTCAAAGGCCTCTGCGCGACATCCGCTTCTGGTGGACCGACGAAATATACTCGGAATATCGCTATTTCGGAGACCATCCCGAAGAGACGAAGAACCTGCTGGCCAACGTCCACCAGGACATGACGGGCGCGAATCAAGCCCTTGGAAGCCGCGTCCAGCACCTGATCTTCGCCCCTCACTCTCGCACTTCATATCTCGACGCGATCTTCGAGAGCGCCGGAACCTACGTGCTCCAGACGAACAACTCCTTCCTCTCGGCGAACAGGCAGGGAGGCCTCCCGCGCCCGCACTCGCGACCAATTTATTCGACCAGAGGCACGCGCCAGGGGTACAACGGAAGGTTCGTTCCTTACTTCGGCTCGTCCGATCACATGTGCTTCGTCGACGGGGGCGTCGGGGTCCCGGCGGTCGCGTTGATAAACTGGGACGACGAATTCATTCACTCGTCGGACGATGACCTGGACAAGATCGATCAGACCCAGCTTCAGCGCAATAACTTCATCATAGGCTCGATCGCTTATTTTTTGGCCTTCAA
This sequence comes from Blastocatellia bacterium, assembly GCA_035537555.1. Lineage (GTDB taxonomy): Bacteria > Acidobacteriota > Blastocatellia > UBA7656 > UBA7656 > DATLMR01. The sequence continues at coordinate 252 of DATLMR010000422.1, read as the reverse complement.
GGCCGAGCGTGACTCCGTGCCGCTGATCGCGGGCGAAACGTTCGCGCAGGGGGCGAGAAGGCTCGCCAACGATTTGAATGTCGCCATGCGCGCGATCAGGGAATCGGGCGAGACTCCCCAGACCGCGTGGAAGCTCGCGAAGATGGTGATCGAGCAGGGAGTGCGACGAGAACGGGCGGCGCTCGAATCGATCCGCGTATTCACCCGAGGTGACGCGAAGGCGGGCCAGGCGCTCGACCAGCTCATCGCCCG
>DATLMR010000421.1:0-27191 GCA_035537555.1 Blastocatellia bacterium | reverse complement strand
GTGGCCAGATATTGGAAAATGTTCAAAGCCAAAAAGAAAACATAAGTGACTACATGCGGCGTTGGGACCTCATCCGTACCCGAGAATTGATTGAAGAACTGATTGAATACCAATTGCGAAATGGTAATCCTGAGTACGCCGTAAAATCATTATGTGATCTGGCAACTACAGCTAAAAACTTAGGCAATCATTCTCTACAATTAGAGCTGACAGAGCGAAGCGTTTCAGTGCGGCCCAAAGACGGCTGGGCCTGGGCGCAATACGGTGATGCTCTTCTGCTTACAGGAAGACTCCGTGATGCTCTGAAAGCATATGAGCAATCAATCGATTTTGGCGCGGGCATTGCTGCAAAGAACGGACGGGCAGAGGTGCTCAAGGCGCTGGGCCGCTTAGATGAGGCTCTCGCTGCTTACGACTCCGTCATCGCAGACCACCCTCAAGACGTAGTCGCAAAGACAGGAAGAGCAGAAGTGCTCAAGGCACTCGGCAAGCTCGACGACGCTCTCGCTGCTTACGACTCCATCATCGCAGACCACCCTCAAGACGTAGTCGCAAAGAACGGACGGGCAGAGGTGCTCAAGGCACTCGGCAAGCTCGACGACGCTCTCGCTGCTTACGATGAGGTTATTACAATTTACCCCAAAGATCCTATAGCAAGAAATGGTCGGAGTTGCCTATTGGCAGCGTTAAAGCGATTTGATGAGGCACTTGAGTCATTGCTTGGTGGATATCCGGTTATAGAACAGGATTGGATTGGGTATCACATCCGTGGAATGATTACGATGCGTATGGGCAGGCTGGAAGAAGCCATTAGGATATTCAATGAAGGGGTAAATAGTAGTCCGTGGGCCTCTTCCAAAGGACAGTTCCAGAGCGCTTTAGCTATTGCTTCGTTAAAACAGCTCGACTTCGTAAAGGCAAGTCAGGTGCTTGAACAAGTCACTGCGCCTGCGCTGCAACCACAGGTGAACCTGCTTCGGCTTCATTCATTTGGTGAGATGGGAGATTATAAAAAAGTTGTTGAGGTCTATACGGACCTAAGAGAGAACCCCCCTGCTTTTGCTGACGAGCTTACCGACGAATTACATTGGCGGTATGTTCTGAATGAGAAGCCGCGCCACGACGATGACTGGGTGTTTTATAAAGAGGTTGATGTCGTTCTACTCGGGGGGCCTTCATACTCTTCCGCTTCATACTATTCCTAAAGCCCTCTTAGTCATTTTTATCTCGTCATTGGGCAGTTAATCTATTCAAACGCGCAGTCGAGCGCGGGCGGAGATATGCCGCCGGCTCATCGGTCCCACATGCCGCGCAATGCTTTCTTCCAGACCGGGACGTCCTCGCGGAACCAGTAAAGCTCCAGCTCATCCCTCCAGGAATCGAGCATCTTTTTATCGAGGCGGATTATACCTTCGCGCGTCACGCCTTCGGGCGCGGGCGTGAGGCTGGTCATCCGGTCATAGATCGCGGCCCTGTCAGGCTCGGCCGCGCGCGCGAGCAGGTGCCAGAGCGTGAGGGTGTCGAACTGGCGCGATTCGGCGAGCACGACCTTGAGGGCCTCGGTCCCGCCGTCCTCGAAATCGAACCGGGAGAGGGCCGCTTTCAAATCATCCGGCGCATCTTCGAAGTAAGGCGTGCCCGGCCCGACGCCCGCCCGCGTCTCGCAGGCCGCGCCCGCCGGGACCATCGACTCGCGCCCTTTCGATTCCAGGGCCACGAGGCCCATCGTGACGTGCAGGAAGCTCGCGCCCGAGTCGTCGACCGCGAGCGTGTAGGCGCAGCCGTAATCGATTGCGGTCGCTGACGGAGTATCGACGTAGAAGAGTTTCGGCGGCGCATAGATGAGAGCGTGCATGGTCCCGCGTTCGAGTTCGAGGCGATGCTCGGTCAACCGGGTCTCGACGAGCCGTATGCGCGTGTTCGGCTCCACGTCGACCTGCCCTATATTGGCGACGCTGATCTGCGCGCGCGAAGACGCGTCCGTCTCGAGCCAGTCGCCTATTCCAAGGCTCCCCGTCTTTTGAAAGGGGTCCGAGTCGATTACGGGTGAGCCCGCGAGGCTCACCACTTCCCAGGAGGGCGCGGTCGCCCTGTAGTAATACCAGGCGGCGGCGCTCGCCAGCCCGACCACCAGGACGGCGCTCGCGAGCGCGAGGCGGCTGCGGGTGAGGGCGGCGAGATAGGCCGGGAGTCTTGCTCCGAAAGAGCTCTTTTCGGGTCGCGCGCCTTCCGCCTGCTTATCGAGCATAGCCTCTATCTCGCTCCACAACCCCTCGGGAGCGGCGACGGCAGGCAGTTGCCGGGCGAATTGAATGCCCAGCTCTATCTCGTCGCACTCGCTCCGGCACCGCTCGCATTTAATCAAGTGCGACGCGACGCGGCGCGCCTCTTCCGGCGGGAGCTCGGCGTGACAGTACGCGGACAGATTCTTTGATACGTGCCTGTTGAACATCTTCAATCCCCTGGAACGAGCGTGCCGCGCAGGTGGCCCAGCTTTCGCGCCAGGGCCTTATGGCCCCGGTTGAGCCTCGACGCCACGGTGCCTTTCGAGCATCCGAGCACGCTTGCGATCTCATCATACGACAGGTCCTCGACGTACTTGAGCAGGATGGGCAGGCGCAGCTTCGGGCTCAGGCCGGCGATGGCGGTTCTGACGGAATCCGCCGTCTGCCGCCTGATATAAGTATCCTCCTGAGAGCCTTTCGTCACCATGTTGTTGACCTCGACACTGTGGCTGAACGGAACGAAACGCCTCTGCTTCCTCTGATCGTCCAGGCAGGCGTTAGCCACGACCCTGTAGAGCCAGGTCGTGAACTGCGATTCGCTCCTGTATTGACCGATGATGGTGAATAGCTTCAGGAAGACCTGCTGCGAAATGTCACGGGCGGACGCCTCCTCGCCGGTGAAATGCAAAGCGATCGAATAGACCTTGTCCTTGTGCATCTCAAAGAGGAGCTGAAACGCCGCCCGGTCGCCCCGGCGGCATCCATCGATGATGCGCTCCTCGTTTTCGCATTTCGTCATTACCGCCTGTGCTCCGTCACCGCTGCCATCGCGCTTTCGAAGGTTAGACGCGGGAGGCAGTAGATTTCTTCCGTCTCATCAGAGCCCCGTTCGAGCCGGAACGCTACACGAAGACGCGGCGGATTACAGGTCGCCATATTCGTGACCGGCATTGTATAATTCACGACTCCGCTGTGAATCATTGGATCATGAATAATCATCACCTACAAAGGGACAGGAGTAGCTCGGTTATGCCAGTGCGGTTGTACCTGCTCGTCGCAGTCATATCTCTTATCCTATTACCCCTCGTCAAAGCCCCGCTCGCGGCCCAGAGCAATCCGGGAGTAGAGCTCGCGGTGGACACGCTCACGCCCTATCAAGACGGCCTGCTCGTCCTCTACGGCGGCCTCAGGCTCGGCGGGGAGAAGGGGCTCCCGGTCGGCGCGGGCGACATAAACGGAGACAATCGCGCGGACGTGATGTTCTGCGCGCTTTACGCAAGCACGGGCGATCGCAGGAACAATGGCCGGGTCAATATCTACCTGAGCGACGGCAAAGATACGGGCGTGGTCGAAGCAGGCCAGCAGCCCTCAACTATCTCCTGGCTCGACGGCGCGAACTCGGGCGACCTGCTCGGCACCTCCGTCGCGACCGGGGACGTCAACGGCGACGGCTTCAAAGACATAGCCATGGGCGCGTTCGGAGATGACGGCCCGGCCAACGCGCGCCCGCAAGCGGGAGCGATATACGTCGCCCTCGGCTCGCAGAATTTCAATCTGAGGGGCGACCTCGGCAGCGGAACGCCGATCCCCGGAGTCATCACTATATACGGCGCGCAGGAGAGCGCGCGGGCCGGCATCTGGGTGGACCTTGGCGACATAGACGGCGACGGCTTCGCCGACATCGTGATCGGAGCCGACCAGATCAGCACGCCCGGAGAGTTCCATCGCGGCGGCGCGTGGGTGATCTTCGGCCAGCCCGCTCTTCCGCCTGTGATCGACCTCGCCTCGCCTCCCCAGGGAGTGCGAATGACCACGGTACTCGGCACCGGCCGCGAAGACCACTGGGGCTCGATGCTTCACCTCGGAGACATAAACACCGACGGCATAGTGGACCTCGCGATCGCGGGCGCGGTCTTCCGCGACTCGGCCGGGTACGTCACGCCCGGCGATGAAGACAGCGGGCACAACGCGCAGGCCGCCGACTTCTTCGGGACGCGAAGAGGGTGCGGGGAAGTCTTCGTGCTCTACGGGTCGAGCAACTGGCCCCAGACCATCGACCTGAGCAGCCCGCCCGCGAACTCGACGCACATCATCGGCGAGCACGTGGACGACATGCTCGGGTCGCAGATGCACAGCGCCGACCTGAACGGGGACGGCAAGCGCGATTTCATAGTCGGCGCGCTCCAGGGCCTCGCCCCGGACAATAAAGGGCGCACGGGCTCGGTCTTCATTATCTACGGCGCGCCCGCGATCGTCGGAGCGACCATCGACCTGGCCCAGCCCGCGCCCTCGGGGCTCAACATCGTGAGAATCTACGGCGAAGCGCACCTCGATTGCGCGGGCGATTCCGTGCGCTCGTTCGACATAAATCGCGACGGGCTCTCCGACCTCTTCATCGGCAGCCCCGAGCACACCTTCACCGTGAACGGCGAGCTTCGCATCGACGCGGGCGACACGAAGTTCATATTCGGCCGGAGAGACCCTCTGCCTTCCGAAATCAAGCTCTACGATCCTCCGGCGGGGCTTCGCATATTCCGCCTGGCCGGGGGTCGCGGCGAGCAGCAGGCCGTCGATGACAACGGAGACGAGATGTCCTACAGGCTCGCGGGGGGAGACGTGGACGGCGACGGCTTCGTCGATTACATCGCCAATGCCATGCACGGAAACGGCTTCAACCAGACCGTGCCCAACGGCGGCAACGTCTACATCTTCAGCGGCAGGAAGCTCTCGGCAAGCCTCGGAATGCTTCCGGTAAACCCGGACCCCGCGCCCGTCCTTACGTCCGCGAGCCTGCTCAGGAACGGTCAGCCCGTGCAGCAGGCCGCGGCGGGCCAGAGCAACCTGCGCGTGGTCGTGACGGGGACCGGGTTCAGGCCGGACACGGAGATCCTCATCAACAACGCGCCCGTGGTCTCGCGCATTCCGAGTGATCCGCAGCTCGCCCAGACTCAAAGGATCGTCGAGCTCGACGAGAACCCGGCCATCAGAAACAGCTCGGGACAGCTCGTGGCCCGAGCGCGCCATACGAGCCCGCCGTCCGATCCGTCGAACGAAGTGACCGCGGGCCGGCTCGTCGGCCCGCAGATCGAGCGAATCAAGATCAAGGCCAAGCCTTCCGGGCTCAAGATACTGGTCATTACCGGCACGGACTTTCAGCCGGGCTCGACGGTGAGCGTCACAAGCGGCAACGGCCAGGCGGTTCAGACCCGTCCGCCGGCGGTCGGATCGAGCACGAGCATCAAGGTGAAGATCGATGCGGACTCCGCGCCTCCGGCGGGGACTCTCCTGCGCGTGCGCGTGATCGGCCCGGGCGGCGTTCAGTCAAACGAGGTAGTCACGACATCTCGCTGACAAGGGATTATCGCCCCTCGATACCTTTCGACGGGGCTCGGAATGCGCGAAGATAAGGGCGAAAAGCCCCGCTTGAAATCGGCATCGCAGGCTACACGTAATAGTTGACAGCTTGCTGGTCGGCGTGTAGGATGTGCGAGTTTTGATTTATTAGTAGTGTGAGGAGGACTGAAGTTGAAGTTAAGGTTTTGCGCGTTTGAAAGTTGGACCGCGAACGCTCTTTGCTTTAGCTCCGATCATCACTACGCAACAAACAATATGATGAAAAGGAGAAGAAAGCATTGAGAGAAACCGGTACAGTTAAATGGTTTAATGCCACTAAAGGCTATGGGTTCATAACCCGTTCAGGCGGCGACGACGTGTTCGTCCATTACTCGGCGATTGAGTCCGAAGGGTACAAGACCCTGAACGAGGGCCAGCAGGTCGAATTCACGATCACGCAAGGCCCGAAAGGCCTCGCCGCAAGTAACGTCATCGCAGGCTAGCCTGAAACCTTAGAGGCGAGCCTGTTTCTAGCGCAGGCTCGCCTCCCTCCTCGATACCTTCCCGATACATACCGAGACTTCATAAATTTGGGCCATCCAAATCACCTGTGATAACATGCGCGTCCCTGAATCGTTTTTCGACGAAGGTAAGTCGCCCTGTCTGCTTGTAGCGGGTGCCCTGCGTTCAGTCCCGAAGATGGAGAGAGCACGTGAAGTCCTTTAAAGTTTTCGCTTTGATTCTGTATGCGGCGTCTGTCGTCCTGCCCGTATGTCTGGCCCGAGGGGCCGAGACCGGGTCCGTGGCCGAAGCGGCCACGGGTTTCGACGACAGCACCAACGGCCTTGTCGACCAGGCAACCTACGATTCCGACAAGGCATCGTTCAGCGCCCGTAACGAGATTCGACAGGGGCTCGGGCCGGGCTTCAACGCGACCTCCTGCGTCGAGTGCCACCAGAACCCGCAGGCCGGCGGAAGCAGCCAGGTAACGGTGCTCAGAGCAGGCCGCGTGGACCGCAACGGCAGCTTCATAGAGCCTCCCGGCGGCACCTTGATTCGCGACCGGTCTATTCATCCCGCGATACAGGAGCGCGTGCCCGACGGCTTCGAGATACGGGCCTTCCGGCTCTCTCTGAGCCTGCTCGGGACGGGCTACGTGGAAGCCATCGATGACGCCGCCCTGATCGCCATCGCGAACGGCCAGCCCGAGGCCATGAGAGGAGAGGTCGTGTACGTGCCGGTGCTTGAGTCTCCGGGCACGATGCGAGTAGGCCGCTTCGGATGGAAGAACCAGCACGCGAGCCTTCTATCCTTTTCGGCCGAGGCCTATCTCAACGAGATGGGCATAACGAATCGCCTCCTTCCGGCCGAGCGCACCTCGATGGGCCGCTCGGTGGCGGCTTACGACACGGTGGCGGATCCAGAGGATTCGGACAATGACATAGATGCCTTCGCGCGCTTCATGAGATCGACGAAGGCCCCTCCGCAAGATGAGGCCGCGGCCGCCGCGACGGAGGCCCGGACGGGCTCGCAGCTGTTCGATAAAATCGGATGCGGCGTATGTCACGTCCGCTCGATAGATACCGCCCCGGCCGGCACTCCGATAAACGGCGGAGCGTTCGTGGTCCCGCCCGCGCTCGGGAGCAAGACGATCCACCCGTTCAGTGATTTCCTGCTGCACGACGTGGGGACGGGCGACGGCATTTATCAGGCCGGGAATTTATCGACGCGAAACAAGATGCGAACGCCTCCTCTCTGGGGGCTCAGGACTCGCAGCCGCTTCATGCATGACGGCGCGACCCTTTCGGTCGGCGAAGCGATCCTGAGGCACGGAGGCGAGGCGGCCGCCGCCTCTGAAAAGTACCGGGCGATGAGCCTCAAGAAGAGAGACGGCCTGATCGCGTTTCTCGACTCGTTATGAGCGAATCCTTGCGCGAGACCGCGAGAAGAGCGTTTGAAACGGCGGGCATATGGTACGGTCCTGTGATAGACTTTAGGCGCTGTCGAGTGTTCATTGAGCAGAAGGGAGTTAGGGATTATGACAGAGAAAGATTCGACTGAAGACCAGAAGAAAGAGAATGAGGTTTTCATAGATGCGGGCAGGGCCGAGAGCGAGGAATACATACCCGACCCGGAGGTGCTGGATGAGTTCGTCGAAGCGCAGCGACTCGCGGCCGGAGGCGGGCTTCTCGCCGATGAGCTGCGCGAGCATCACTCGAACACGCCCGACCTTTCAGCCGGCGACATAGACGCGGACTGGCGGAGAGGGGATGTCGGCGAAGAGACCGTAGGCGGATCATCGCCCACTCCCGATCAGGACATCGTCGACGAGCTGGGCGAAGCGGTCGGGCTCACCTATGAAGACAACGAGCCGCTCCGCGCCACGGAGAAGGTAGCCGAGCGCGACCGCAAGCGATGGGAACTCGATCCGGCCTCGTCGGAGGATTACGACGAGCGGGTCAATCACGAAGGGGAGTGACGGGCGCAGGCCCGGCGGCGGATCGCTCTGGCTCGCTAAAATTCGCGCCCTTGAATAAATTCGAATGAATTCACGAATGGCGGAGGTGTGGAATGCGCAAGTTCTTGATCTTTTCCCTGCTGGTTTCATTCCTGTCGGTGTCCACGGCCAGCGCCGACACCATACACCTGAAAAACGGCAGCGTGCTTAAAGGAAAAGTGGCGAGCTTCGCCGACGATCAGTTCGTGGTGATGCTCGACACGGGCTCCGGCCGTTACATGAGCCGCGCCATGATCTACATCGGCGACGTAACCCGCATCGAATTCGATACCCCGTCCGGCGGCCCTAACGACCCGACGCCGGCGCGAGAGACTACGTCGTCGGCGCGCGACTCGGCTTCGCATACGGCCGAGCCGGCTCCGCGAGACGCTCAGCCATCGGACCCGCAGCCGCGCAACGTCAATCCGCCCGACGCGCAGCCGGCGTCGCTTCCCGCGCGCAACCCTGAGGTGGCCCAGCCCGAGCGCACCGTGAATACTTCGTCGGCCCCGTCTACCGACCCTCCGGCGGCTTCCGAAACGAATGAGCCCGCCGCGCGCAAGATGACCGGCCCCGTCCGCACGACGAGCATCGACGTGGTGGCGAAGCGCGACTGGACGAGCACCGGGCTTATAGTCAAGCGCGGCGACCGCCTGAGAATCACGGCTTCCGGCTCGATCACGATCGATCCGGCGAGCGGGCAGGCGAGCGGCCCCGAAGGGAGCGACCTGCCGGACGCGAAGAAGCTGATGGCCGACCGGCCGACGGGCGCGCTCATCGGCGTCATAGGCGCGGACAACGACGATTTCATCTTCATAGGCGGTCAGGCCGAGTTTACGGCCAGACGCGACGGGCTCCTTTTTCTTTCGGTGAACGAGGGCACTCTATCCGATAATGCGGGCGCTTACAAAGCCGTAATCGAGCTGCAAACTCAGCGATAGAGCCGCGCCGCGCCGGCCGGTTTCAGAGGGGGCAGGCCTCGTCGAAAGGGCGCCTGTCCCCACTCCCGACACACTCCATTCACACCTATTTTCCTTGACTTGATCAGGCCCATGAAGTAGCCTTCATTTTCACCGCTGGCCATGTTCAAACTATTTCACTCAATGAGAGAAGATCCGACGAGCAGTTAACACTCTTGTAAACCGGCTCGCTCTGCCATCAGCTCTCGGGTTATGAGCATAATCTGCGGCGAATTCCGTCAGGTTGATCTCCGGACGCTCACACCGCACGGGTGACATTCCGCTTAAACCCATTTCGCCCGCGCGGAAGGAATAAGAGTTGAGGCGGCGGGAGGCTGCATCTCACGCAGGCAGTTTCTAGCCGCTCCCTATAAGCTGAGGCAAGTATAAGGTCACCGATCATTAGCACCCGGACTACATTTTGCGCGTTATCCGGAACCCAAGGTCGCTGGCCCCACCATTATCATTAAGAGAGGCAGAAAAATGTCAAAATCAACACCATATCGATCCGTGTGCGCGTTGGTGCTGGTGCTCTGGCTGGCCTTCGGCGCAATCCCCACGATGGCGCAGTCGCAGGCGAGCTCGGGACAGATAGCCGGCTCGGTCGTCGACAACGCAGGAGCTGCTGTTACCGGCGCGACAGTCAAGGCGACCAATACTCAGACAGGTCTCGAACGCACAGCCCCCACGAACGATGATGGGCTCTTCACCATCGTGCTCCTGCCTCCCGGCGTCTACACAGTGACGGCGGAGGCGACGGGCTTCTCGGCGGTCACGCTCGAAAAGGTCGAGGTCGTGGTCGGCCGGACCGCCGACGTCAAGCTTTCACTTGGAGTCAGCGGCGTGCAGGAAGTAGTCAACGTATCGGCGGGAGCCGTGCAGGTACAGACCACTCGCTCGGAAGCGGATGCGGTCTTGAATGAGACGGCCATCGAGAACCTCCCGATTAATGGCCGCCGCTTTCAGGATTTCGTCACCCTGACGCCGGGCGCGCAGGTCGAATCCCGGCGAGGCCAGATCTCCCTCTCCGGGCAGCGCGGCATCAACGGCAACGTCAGCGTCGACGGCGCGGACTACAACAACCCCTTCTTCGGAGGCATTCGCGGCGGCGAGCGCTCGAACTTCGCCCCGACCATCCCGCAGGAGGCCATCAAGGAATTCCAGGTCGTCGCCTCAGGCTACTCGCCCGAGTTCGGGCGCTCGACCGGAGGCATCGTGAACGCCGTCACCAAGTCGGGCACCAATGCCTTCCACGGCTCGGGATTCTTTCTGGCCAGGCCGAAAGAGCTTTCGCGGGACAACGGCTTCATAGATGACCTCGAATTCAGCCTCAGGCAGGACGCCGACCCGGGTCCCGGCGTCGGAGCCCAGATCGATAGAAACCTCTATCCCGCGCCGTCGCAGTATCAATTCGGCGGCTCGTTCGGCGGACCCATTGTCAAAGACAAGCTCTTCTTCTTCGCGGCGTACGAGCAGCAGAGGGTACGCCAGGACCGCGCGGTCGTATTCGATTCCCTGACCAGCTTCATACCGACGCCCACTACCCAGGAAGCCTTCGACTATCTCAAGTCGCTCGAAGAGCCTTTCCTTCAGACCAATGATTCGAAGGTGGTCCTCGGGCGCATCGATTACGAGATCAACAACAGCCATCGCGCCAACGTCCGTTATAATTTCAGCGATCTCAAACAGCTCAACGCCGTCTCGACCGGCAACCAGCTCTTCCCGACCATCAGCAACTCCCTGTCCAACAACGGCACGGAAAAAGACAGGACCAACACGGTCGTCGGGCAGCTGGCCAGCTTCTTCACGACCAGCGTCGTAAACGAGCTGAGACTCCAGTATTCTCGCGAAGAGCGGCCGCGCATAGCCAACGCCCTCGAGCCGGATGTCACAAGCATCATCGGAACGACGGGCACGGTGAACTTCCTGGGCCAGAACGCGCAGTTCGACTGGAGGTTCCAGTTAGCCGATAATATCTCCTGGATTCGCGGCAACCACACCTTCAAGTTCGGCGGCGAGTATAACCACGTCTTCGCCGAGCAGCTGTTCGGCTTCGATCAGACCGGCACCTTCCAGATAATCGGCGGCACCACGGCGGGTGTTCTCGACATACTCTCGTTCACGCCCGGGGCCGGTACGACGGTCAATCGTTTCGACAACTCGTCGGTCAGGTTCCGCAAGCAGATAGGCAACCTGCAAAGCAGCCTCAAGACGGAAGAGCTTGCCTTCTTCGGGCAGGACTCCTGGCGCATCCGCCCTAACTTCACGCTCACCTACGGGCTGCGATGGGAAGGCGAGTACAACCCGACGCCCGATACCAGCAATACCGCTCTCCTCAATCTCGTCCAGGGCTTCCGCTTCCCGTCGGGCCACGTGCTCGACCCGACGCAGATACCCGACGACACCGACCAGTTCGGGCCGCGCCTGGGATTCGCGTGGGACCCGTTCAACGATCAGAAGACGGTCGTTCGCGCATACACCGGGATCTATTACGCGCGCACGCCCGCTCTGCTGCTCACGGACGCGCTCAATAACTATCGCAACCCGCCCGGCAACCTGACGGTGCAGTTGCCCATCGCGGTTGCGGGCAACCCGGCCAACACCGTCTACAAGCAGCTCAAGCTGATCGGCATCGACCTCAATACCTTCGCGCTCGGCGCTCTGCCGATCATCACGCCCGAGCAGATCAGACAGATCGCCTCGGCCCTCGGCCTCAACCCGCTCACGGCAGGGGCACAGCCCCAGGCATTCGCGAGCGACTTCAACAATCCGAAGTCCTATCAGGGCGGCCTCGGCGTCGAGAGAGAAGTCGCGAGGGGCCTGTCGGTCGGCGCGGACTTCACCTACGTCCATACGGTTCACCTCCAGCGCAACCGCGACCTGAACCTCCCTCTGCCGACCCTTCGCTCGCCCGCGGTCGACCCGGCGCAGAGGCCGTTCTTCGGCCTGAACAGCGGCGTCGCCCGTCCCATACCTTCGCTCGGGCAGGTGCAGGTTCGCGAGTCCACCGCCAAGGCGCTCTACAGGGCCTTCACTCTGCGCACGAAATTCCAGCGGTCGTGGGGCCAGTTCAACGTCTTCTACACGCTCTCGAAAGCGCTGTCGGATGACGACAACGAGCGCAGCTCCGGCGGCTTCCCCTTCGATAACGCTTTCGACCTCGGCCCGGAATACGGCCCGTCGGAGCTGGATCGCAGGCACCAGTTCACCGCCAACCCGATCTTCTTCCTTCCGGGCGGCATCGATTTTTCGAGCGCCATCCGGCTCAGGTCGGGCAGGCCCGTGGACGCGAGAGTCGGCTCCGATCTCAACCAGGACGGAGTCAACAACGACCGGCCGTACCTCGCGCCGGGAATCCCTTTCCAGCGCAACGCCTTCCGCAACCGCGCTCTGTATGATGTCGACGTTCGAGTACAGAAGCGCTTCAACATCTCTGAAAACGCTCGCCTGATCTTCTCCTGGGAAGTATTCAACATCTTCAACCTGGAGAACGTCGAGCTATCGACCAGCAGCACGGTGACGAACTTCTGCGCGACTACGACTCAGGCCGATTGCGGCTTCCTCGGGCCGTCGAATCCGAACTTCCTCTCTCTGAGAGAGAGGAGACCGGGCAACCTGGCCAACGGCCGGTACCTCTCGGCCAATAACCCGGGAACGCCTTTCCAGATGCAGTTCGGCGCGCGCTTCCAGTTCTAACCGGAGCGGGTAGCTTCAAAGTGGCGGTGGCAAGAACCCTCTTGCCACCGCTTTTTATTTCTCGAAGCACCGGGTCGCTTGAGACCGCGAAAGCTCCGCTCTCCAGTCACAACTCTGCAAGCCCATCCGATCATGCCGTTCTGAATACAAAGAGATTCTGGAACACGCGGGCGAATCGAGTGTCTAAACCAATAGCGCCGATCATCTGCCTGCCCAACGCGCGTGCCGTGCCGTGCGCGATATAAAGGATGTGTGCCCGACCTGTCCGCGGCTATCGGTGCCGGACGGTCGGCGCAGGAGGATAGAATGAAGCGTAGTGCCTTGTCGTTTTTCGCGTTTCTGCTCGCCATTTGCACCTGTGCTTTCATGGTCTTCGCAAATGCCGGTAACACGACCGAGCCGCCCGCGCCCGGCGCGGCCTCACGGTCCGGGACCGCGGGCTCGCTCAATATAATTAATCCGAAAGGTGAGCCCGCGGGCCTCTGCCCTCTCAAGCATACCGACGTAAGAGCGGAGATCAGCGGAGGCCTGTCGAGGGTGGTAGTCACCCAGGAGTTCGAGAACCCGCTCAAGGAAAAGATTGAAGCGGTCTATACTTTCCCCCTGTCTCAGAACTCCGCCGTCGATGACATGACCATGTTCGTAGGCGACCGCGTGGTCCGAGGCCGCATCAAGCGGCGCGAAGAAGCCCGGGCCGTGTATGAGGCCGCCCGCGCGGGCGGGCAGGTCGCCAGCCTCCTCGACCAGGAGCGCCCTAACATATTCACCCAATCGGTAGCCAATATCATGCCCGGCGCGAAGGTGAAGATCGTCATCAGCTACGTCGAGGCCTTGAAGTACGAAGACGGCTCTTATGAATTCGTCTTCCCGATGGTCGTCGGCCCGCGCTACATACCGGGCGCGCCGACGCGAAGGGGTGCCGCGGGCCGCTCGCCCGATACCACCGTCGTTCCGGACGCCTCGCGCATAACGCCGCCGGTCGCGCCGAAGGGCTTTCGCGCCGGCCACGACATCTCAATAGAAGTAGCTATCGATGCGGGCGTGCCCATAGAGCAGATCAAGTCCACCTTGCACGAGGTGGAGGTCGACAGGCTCACGCCTCATAACTCGGTCGTCCGCTTGAAGGATAAGAGCGCGATTCCGAACAAAGACTTCATTCTCAGGTGCGATGTCTCGGGCCGCAAGGTCGAAGATGGGCTCCTCGTCCACCGCTCGGACCGGGGAGGCTTCTTCACTCTCATGCTTCAGCCTCCCGACCGCGTCACCTCCACCGACGTCACTCCGAAAGAGCTCGTCTTCGTCATCGACACTTCGGGCTCGATGGAGGGCTTCCCCATAGAAAAAGCGAAAGAGACCATGAAGCTCGCCCTCGACGGCCTCTACCCACAGGACACCTTCAACCTCATCACCTTCGCGGGTGACACGCAAATCCTGTTCGAAGAGCCCGTGCCTGCTACTCCAGCCAACCTCAAAAAGGCCCGGGAATTCCTGGCGTCTCGCAGCGGAGGCGGCGGGACCGAGATGATGAAAGCCATACGCGCCGCGCTCGACCCTTCCGACGCGCAGGACCACATCCGCATAGTCTGTTTCATGACGGACGGCTACGTGGGCAACGATATGGAGATCATCTCCGAAGTGCAGAAGCACGCGAATGCGCGCGTCTTCTCGTTCGGGATCGGAAGCTCCGTCAATCGATTCCTGCTCGACAAGATGGCGGAGCAGGGGCGCGGCGAAGTCGAATACGTATCCCTCAACGACGACGGCTCGGCCGCCGCGAAGCGGTTTCACGAGCGGGTCCGCAACCCTCTCTTGACCGACATATCGATCGATTGGGGAGGCCTCCCCGTGGCCGATGTCTATCCGGCGCGAATACCGGATCTCTTCAGCGCCAGGCCCGTCATCGTCTGCGGCCGCTACAAGGGGGCCGGGCGCGGCGTCATTCGATTGAAGGGGAAGATGTCCGGGCGCGAGTTCGTCCGGGAAGTGGCGGTCGACCTGCCGGAGTCGGAGCCCCGGCGCGACGTGCTGGCTACTCTGTGGGCGCGGGCGCGAATCGACGACCTCATGAATCAGGACTTCGCGGGCGTACAGCAGGGCACGCCCCGCGTCGAGATAAGCGAAGCGATCACCCAGCTTGGGCTTGAATTCAGATTGATGACGCAGTTCACCTCTTTCGTCGCGGTCGAAGAGATGACGATCACAGACGGGGGCGAGCCGCGCCGGATCGAAGTGCCCGTCGATATGCCCGATGGCGTGAGCTATGATGGAGTGTTCGGCAAAGAGTCCGACCAGGCCGGCGGAGGGGGAGGCCGCGCGAATAACTTCAAGGTCGCCGGGCCGAACAGGCAGGTCCGTCGCGGCAGCGCGGGCAAGGGTGCCGCCGGAGGCTCGGGCGCGGGCGTCGGTCCCGGCAACGGCTACAACATGGGCGGAAGCAATGCCCCGACCGCCGCCGGGCAGCCCGCGCCGCCCACGCTGACGGAGGCCGTAAGCGTCGACGCAATCGACCGCACGGCGAACAACCAGGCCAAGCCCATCACTAAAACTAAAGATGAAGAGATCCGCCTGAAGCTCGGATCGAAGCTTCACCCCTCGCTGCTCGCGGTCGTCGCGCGAGTCGAGGACAAAGGGAGGCAACCTTCGGCTGAAGAGGCGAGCTTTGTCCGCGAGGGTAAGGCCCTGATCCAGGTCTGGCTCAAGGACAGGTCGAAGGAGACGCTCGCGGCGCTCAAGCAACTCGGGTTCGAGCTGCTGCTCGAGCCGAACGGGGCGAGCGTCGTGATAGGTCGCGTGCCGGTTGAGAAGCTGGAAGCGCTCGCCGCGCTTCAAAGCGTCAAATACGCGGCCCCGATGAGTGCGGTAAACAAGAAATAGCTTTGGTCACTCCTCCTTGCATTGACTTGCAAAGGCAAGCTCGCTTGAGCTTGCCTTTTTTTTCATCCGAGAACCCTTTAACGTCCGAGTCGCTTTGCTTCTTGTCCGAAGGCCGCTCTCACTACGGAGGGCAATTCGTCCGCGCATAAGATAAGCCCGGCGTCTCGTTATTGCCGCGGTTGCGCACCTTCAGCGTATCTCCAATCACCGCTCGCTTGCCGGCCTTGAAGGCTGCCATCTGCGCGGGAGACACGAACTGAGTTTTCTTTTTCTGTACATTGAGGAACACTTTTGTTCCCTCGACGAAGCCTGCTCCATTAATCACAGATCTTTGCCATATGAATCCTCCTCTGTTTTGCATATAGTACTGGATTTCGGGTCTTATCAGAACTCGTACCATACGAGCGAAGGCGTAAATTTGCGCGTCTCACCGAGTTGTTGATATTCTACTATTTTAGTTTACCGAGGCTAATCTATGACTGATACCGTGAGAGTTCGCTTTGCCCCCTCGCCTACCGGCTACCTGCACGTCGGAGGCGCGCGCACCGCTCTGTTCAACTGGCTCTTCGCCCGCAAGCACAAGGGCGTTTTCATCCTGAGAATCGAGGACACGGATGTTCAAAGATCATCCGAGGCCATGGTCCAGGGGATACTCGAAGGCATGCACTGGCTCGGTCTTGACCACGATGAAGGCCCCTTCTTCCAGTCTTCTTTCGTCGATCGGCACCGGGCCGCCGCCCGCCGTCTTGTCGAAGAGGGCAAAGCTTATTACGATTTTACGCCCAAGGAAGCGACCGACGACCGCACGGTTAAAGAGAAGATCATCGACCGCGCTCGCGCCGGGCGCGAGAAGAACCCTTACCGCAGCCTGCCCCTTGAAGAATCGCTCGCGCGAGTGGAAGCGGGAGAGGCCGCGGCAATCCGCCTGAAGGTGCCTGAAGAAGGGACCTCCAGGTTCGACGATATGGTTTACGGCCCGCAGGAGCGCGACTACTCCGACATCGAAGACCTGGTGTTGATACGCTCGGACGGCCATCCTCTTTATAATTTATCCGTCGTGGTTGACGACATAACGATGGGCATCACCCACGTTATCCGAGGGCAGGACCATCTGACCAACACGCATAAACAGGTGTTGCTCTACGAGGCCATGGGCGTGCCCGTGCCGAGATTCGCCCACCTGCCTCTGATCATTGCTCCGGGCAGAGAGAAGCTGTCGAAGCGCAAGCACGGCGAAGTCGTATCCGTCACGACCTACAGGGACCGCGGCTTCGTGCCCGATGCCTTTGTAAACTTCCTGGCGCTGCTCGGCTGGTCAGCCGGCTCCGACCAGGAGATACTGTCGCGCGAAGAGCTGATCGAAAAGTTCGACCTTTCGGGGGTGAACAAGGCGTCGGCCGTCTTCAACTTCAATGAGAGCAATCAGAGCGACTGGACCGATCCGAAAGCGCTCTGGGTCAACGGCGAGTATATAAAGTCGATGCCTCTGGACGAGCTGGTGCCGATGGTCTCCGGGCAGCTTAAGAGAGCCGGCCTCTGGCGCGAGGAATACTCGGCCGGCCAGAGCGAATGGTTTGCGCGAGCCGTAGACCTGCTGCGCGCGCGGTATCGCACCCTGGATGACTTCGGGGGGTATGGCCGCCCGTATTTTTCCGACGAGTTCGAATACGACCCGGCGGCGGTGAAGAAGAACCTGAAAGACGAGAGATTGAGGGAGTTGTTGCCCGGCCTCTCGGACCGGTTGAGCAGCCTCGACCGGTTCACCCATGAAGAAGTCGAGGCCGCGCTCAGAGGTTATTCCGAAGAGCAGGGCGTGAAGGCGGGGCTTCTAATCAACGCCGCGCGCACGGCCCTGACGGGCCAGCTGGTCGGACCCGGCCTGTTCGACATCGTGCTCATTCTGGGTCGCGAGCGGACGGTCACGCGATTGCGAAGGGCGGCCGATCTGGTCTCGGCCCGGGAATAGAAGGCGGGCAAACGGCCTCTCGTGAGCCAGGACCCGAGCGCCGCCCGCCAATTTCTTGCATTCAGGCCATACTTCCGGACTTTTCGCCTGGCACCGCCATTCTTTACTGGTAGAAGCGCGCTATTTCGCATTTTATGGAAGCTGAGAGGGAATCTGACTCGCTTTGCGCGAGCAGGATTTTTTGTATTGACCCGCTCGGGCTTCAAACATATTCTGTCTGCCGGTTCCTCCGGCGGAGTCTGGTCAAACAGCCTGGAATAAAATGGACACAAACAGCCAAAACAATATCCCCAGCGGCATAGAGCCCATTGATAAGCTGCTCGGCGGACTCAAGAGCGGGCGAATTTATCTCGTGCACGGCGACGCGGCGGGAAAGTCGCTTTTCGGGATTCAGTTCCTGATCGAAGGGCTGAAGCGCGGCGAAAGCGGCGCGCTCGTCATCAGGCACTCCTTCGAAGATTTCGTAAGGCGTTTCGCCCGGCTCGGATATGATTGCCTCGAAGATATGTACAGCGGGCGCCTTGCCGTCCTGGAATACTCAGGCGATATAACTCAGATACCCGACCTGCGCGAGATCACTCCCCTGTTGCGCCACCTCGAAGGGCTCTGGAGCGAGACGAAGCCGCAGCGAATAATATTCGACCCGGTCGCGAACCTGGTCAAAGGCGAAGAGAAAGACTTTGGCCGCCGCGTGAGCGAGTTTTCAGCCTGGGCCGGCGCCCTCGGCGCGACGGTCGTGCTCATCGCCAACGGCGATAACGAAGACATCGCGGATCGGTTCAGGCCGTTCGTGGAAGAGTCATTCCGCTTCGAAGTCAAAGAGACCGACGACAGGGCCACGCGGTTCCTGGCGTTCGAGAAATCTTCCGCTATTCCGGATCAGGCAATCGAAGTTGATCCCTCAAGGGGAGTCTTCCTGCTCGGGCGCCCGCAAACGCAGGGAGAGGCCCCCTCCTTCTTTCACGTGGTCACGCCGCCGGTGGAACAGCCCGCGCCTCTACCCGCCGCGCCTCGGAAGCAGGCTCCGCCCCTCACGGCTGAGCTTGAAGAGATCACCGCGAGTTGGTTGCAGGGGTTCGACCAGGCGGGAGAATCCGCGGGCCGCGTCTCTGAAACCCACGCGCCGGGCGGGGAGAAGCAGGTCGAGCCCCGAAAAGAGCACGCGCGAGAGGAAGAGAGAAGGGCCGATTCCCGGCCGACATCGCCCCTCGATCAGATAAACCCGCCCGCGCATCAAGCTCCCGCCGCTTTCCAGAGCAGGCCGCAAAGCGAAGGGCACCCGGACGAATTGTCTGACCTGCTGGACGATCTTGCGGGCCTCGCCTCGCCCCTCGATCTCGACGAGCTCGACATGCCTTCCTTCCTGCCGCAGGCGTGGAACAGGCCGCCGGAGCCGGTTACAGCGGCCCCGCTCGATCCGAATACTCGCCCGGCCGAAAGCCCGGCGCAGGCGATCGACCATCAGGCATCGCCGCCCGAAGGCGAACCTCCTTATGAAGCGTTCGACGACTCGACGGTCACCGCGCGGGCGGTAGAGATACTGCTGACTCCGCCCGAGAACACTTACGAGCTTCCGGCTTCGACCGCGAGCGCCCCCGTGCCGGTCCCGCCGCAGCCGGTCAAAGAGTCGCCCGCCGCGCCGAGCATTCAGCCGAAGGATTTCAACGTACTGATAATCGACGACGATCAGACATCCTGCGAGATGATGTCGCACGCGCTCAGCGATTACACCGTCGAGGTCGTGCACGACGGCGTGAGCGGCCTGGCCAAGCTGATCTCTTTCAAGCCCGACCTGGTGATTCTCGACGTCGATCTGCCGATCATTGACGGGTTCAAAGTCCTGGCGCACATACGATCCAGCTTGAATATGCCGATCATCGTGGTCTCAAAGTCTCGCGTGCGCGCGAGCGACCGCGTGCTGTCGTCCGAGCTTGGAGCCGATTATTACCTGACGAAGCCGTTCAGCGTGAAAGAGATGAGGCAGAAAGTCCGGCAGTTGATCGCCCGCCATCGCGGCATCAGCTCGTGGATAGTCACGTCTCCGCCCCAGGAGGCCCCGGCCGCTAAAGCGCTCGCGGTCCCCGAGAAAGCGGAGCCGGAGCAGGTCAGGCAGGCGAGTTTCCAGAACGAGAATCACCAGCCTGCGCGAGACCAGTTCGTGCCTTACAAGGATTTCGTTACCCACGTGGAGCGGAATGTAAAAATCGCGGTCGAGAACGGCTCGTCGTTTTCGATAGCGGGCTGCCGGCTGCCGCAGATGACCGCCAACGGCGGGATAGCGGCCCTGCGCCTGCTCGACCTGATTCGGTCGCTCGTGCGAGATACGGACCTGCTATCGACTAATCAGCGAAACGATCTGGTCGTGCTGCTCGCGGACGCGGACGTGAATGGCGCGCGGGCCTTCGTCAACCGTCTGAGAGACAGGGTTATCGAGGAATTGAGCGAAGAGCCCTCAATATGGGTGCGAAGCTTCCCCGATCTCGAAGAGGCGACGGAATCGAGACCCCGCTCCAACGTCATCAATCTTCACCGCCGCGCCACCGACAGGCATGAGAACAATCGAGGCAGCAAGCGCGCGTCTACCGAGGAGCCCGACTCCGCAGGCGCGGAACGCTACGGCCGGTGACCGTTCGCTTGCCTTTACGCGAGCGCCCGGGCCAGTAAGCTAAGCTGCCTTCATTTGTATAGATCGGGGAATTCCTTGCGCAGGCTTGCTACCTTCGGCAGGTCATGCATCACGATGTAGGCCTGATCCGGATGATGAACCACGTAGTCCTGATGGTACGCCTCGGCTTTATAAAAAGCGCTGAGCGCGACGACTTCGGTTACGATCGGCCGCTCAAAAACTTTGAGTCGATTCAGATGATCGACATAGGCCTGCGCAATCCGCTTCTGCTCTTCGTTGGAGTAAAAGATAGCCGAACGGTATTGCGTACCGGTGTCCGGCCCTTGCCTGTTTAGCTGCGTGGGATCATGAGCGACGGAAAAAAACACCTTCAGGAGCTTTCCGTATGAGATCTGAGACGGATCATAAGTGATCCGCACCGACTCGGCGTGCCCCGTCCTACCCGTGCCGATCACGTCATAACGAGCCGTATTCGCGGACCCCCCGGAATATCCGGATGTAACGCCTCTGACCCCTTTTACGTGTTCGAAGACGGCTTCAATACCCCAGAAACAGCCTCCCGCGAGGACCGCGGTCTGCTCGCCTTTTTCGGCCGCGAGGGGTGCGTCTTCGACCGGGTCCGGGATCGAGACGGCAGCCGTAGCCGCGTTGCAGGCCAGGCCGGTGCCAAGGAGAAAGATGGCGGCAATTCGGAAAAGAGAAGAGAACATAACTCCTACTTTCAAAGATGTCCGAGTATTTTCAGCCGGACACCAGTAAAGCAAGTATAGAGGCTTTCCGGCAATAAGCCAATCCTGGGCACAGGCGGCCCGGCGGCCTCACAGGGCATCCGCTCTACGTCGCCCTTCTGTACCGCCGCGCTTTGAACTCGTACCGGGGAAGGCTGCCGGGCGAAGCCTCTTCGAGCTCGACCCTGATGTTGTATTGCGCGCGAAAGCGATCCGACACGGCGCGAGCGACCTGTTGAAACGGGTGCGAATCACCGGGTTCGAGCCTGATCAGCAAATCGTCCATCCCCCCGGCGCGGCGCACGTGAACTTCGTATTCCGCGACGCCCGCGAGGCCGCGCAGAAGGTCGTCTATCGCTCCCGGGTACAGGTTCACTCCGCGAACGATCATCATATCGTCCGAGCGCCCGAGGACTCCGCCTCGAATGCGGGCGAAGCCGCGCCCGCATTCGCACGGCTCGCGCGTAAGATCGACGAGGTCGCCCGTGCGATAGCGCAGCACGGGCAGGCAGGCCCGCCCGAGGTTGGTGACGACAAGCTCTCCGCGACCCTCTTCGAGCGAAGCGCCCGTGTGGGGATCTATCGTTTCGAAGATGAACTCGGCTTCGTTCAAATGAATCGCCCCGGCCCGCGCCTGGCACTCGAAAGCCCACGCGCCCGCCTCCGTGGCCCCCGCGTGATCGAAGCAGGTCGCGCCCCACGACTCTTCTATGAGCTTCCTGACGTTCGGCAGGCTCGCGCCGGGCTCGCCCGCGTGAATGGACGCGCGAATGGCGGACGAGCGCAGGTCGATCCCGAGCGATTTCGCGGCCTCGGCGAGGTGGAGAGCATAGGTCGGAGTGCAGACGATCACCGTGCATTCGTTGTCGAGCAGCGTCCTCAATCTCTGTTCGGAGTTCATCCCCCCGCCCGATACGCAGAGCGCGCCGACGTGCCACGCGCCGGATATGGCGGCCCAGTGGCTCAGGTAAGGGCCGAAGGAGAAGGCGCAAAAGACCACGTCGTCTCCGGTGATCCCGGCGGCCTTATAGACATAAGCCCAGCAGCGCGTCCACCAGTCCCAGCTTTCAGCCGTATCCGGGCACTTGAGCGGGCGGCCCGTGGTGCCCGATGTCTGGTGAAAATAGCGATAGCGCGAGAGCGGGTAAGTCAGGAGATTGCCGAAGGGAGGATTCGCGGCCTGCTGCTCTACGAGCTCGCCCTTGGTAGTGAAAGGCAGCGCGCGCAAATCTTCGATTAGCTTTATTCCTTCCAGCTCCAGGCCCGAGCCGCGCAGCTTTGCGGCATAGAAACGGTTGGAGGCGATCTCGGCGATCAGCGCGGCCAGGCGCTCTTCCTGAAGCTCGCGCAAGCCATCGCGATCCAGCGTCTCGACTTCCCTGTCGTAAAAAAATGTTTCACTCATCCCTCACCTTTGAGCGCGAACGCCCCTCCGTAACGATCATTTTGAGACGAGGAATTATACGGCAGAAGGCCGCGTAAGACTGCTATAATTCGCGCATTCCGATTATCGAGCGGCAGGTCTCTTATCGACAGGGACAGCCGTGTTCTGGAGGCAATCGAATGCAGGGTTTGTCAGAAGACATTCGCTTCGGCGCTCGTCTGTTGCTCAGGAAGCCCGGCTTCACGCTTGCGGCGGTGATGACGCTTGCGCTGGGCATCGGCCTGAACACGGCATTGTTTACCGTCTTCGACGGTTTTGTCTTGAAACCGCTGCCGCTCAGGAACCCGGGCTCGCTCGTGCAAATCCGGGGAATTGGCCATACGGGTCAGCCGACGAACCTGTTTTCATACCTCGACTATCTTGAATACCGCGACAGCCAGACGACTCTGACGGGGCTCGCGGCCTGGAACAAAGTTGCCGTGCCTCTCGGCGACGCGAGCCCGGCGGGTGACGACATCACCGTGGCGCGCGACGAATCGGCTTACGTATTCGGGCAGATCGTTTCAGGCAATTATTTCGACGTGCTCGACGCCCGTATGAGAATGGGGCGCGGCTTTCTGCCGGAGGAAGATCGAGCGCCCGGCATGTATCCGGTCGTCGTGATAAGCCACGCGTTCTGGCAGCGGCAATTCGACTCCGATCCCGAGATCATCGGCAAAACGGTCCGGCTGCGGGGTCAATCCTTTACCATCATCGGCGTATCAGAGCGCGACTTCATAGGCACGACACCCGATGCGCCTTCCTTCTGGGTTCCGTTGATGATGCGCGACCGGATGATACCGTCCGGAGGGTGGAACTACAGGCGATGGTCGAACGAGCGCAACGCCGATTCGTTTGCCCTGATAGGCCGGTTGAAACCCGGCGCGACGCGGGCGCAAGCTCGCAGCGAGATGCAGCTCATCGCCGAGCGACTCGCGCGCTCATACCCGGACAAAGATCAAAAAATCGGAGTGATCGTCACGGGCAGCCCCGGGTTCATCACCCTCTCCGAAAACGACTGGGCGAACCTGCTGCCTCTGCCTCTGGCCTTCGCGCTGGTGCTGCTGCTCGCTTGCGCGAACGTGGCCAACCTCCTGCTGGCGCGGGCGGCAACACGCCAGAAAGAGATTGCCGTCCGCCTGGCATTGGGCGCAACACGCCGGCGGCTCATACGGCAATTACTTACCGAGAGCACGATGGTTTCGGGCATCGGCGGGGTCGCGGGATTTATGCTCGCGAAGTGGACCCTCGCCGCCTTCTACCCCCTCGTTTTATCGCGGCTGCCGATTCCGGCGGCTATGAGGGATTCGTTCCATCTCAGCCTCGAGCCCGACTATCGCATCTTCGGATTCACTTTCTTGATTTCGCTCGTCGCCGGAATAGCCGCGGGGCTCGCGCCCGCGTTGCAGGCGTCGCGGCCCGACCTGACCTCCGCCATAAAAGATGAGGGCTCAAGTTTAGGGCGTCACCTCAGTCAATCACGGCTGCGAAACGGGCTTATCATCGCTCAGATATCCGTGTCTATGATCCTGCTCATCGGCGCGGGCCTGCTGGTCAGGAACCTGCAGAACGCCCAAACGCTCGACCTCGGCCTGGAGACGGAAAACCTCTCTTCGATAGCGATCAGACAAGACGCGTCGAATTACCTGGACCCGGCCAGACAATCGGAGGTTCGCCGGCAGCTCGCAGAACGCTTACGCGGCCTGCCGGGAGTGGTGTCCGTCGCTCAGGCCTCGCGCGAGCCCCTGGCGGGAAGACCCGCACAGACGGCCATAACGATTGCCGGGAGCGAAAGATCGAATGACCATCCACTTTCGGCAAATTACAACCCCGTGTCGCCGAGCTACTTCGAGACCGTGGGCATTCAGATCGTTCGAGGGCGGGCATTCGCGGAGCAGGAGGCGGGCTCAGGCACTCCCGTCGTCGTCATCAGCGAATCGACCGTCCGCAAATTCTGGCCGGCCTTCAAAGACGTGGGGGAGGCGATCGGCCGGCAGATCGGGATCGAGACGCCGCTTGAAAAGACCGGCAGCGATCAGGCGGGCGAACCGTCCATGGTCTTCACACCTTATGAGGTGATCGGCGTCGCGCGCGATACGCGCAGCGGATGGGTGTGGGAGAAGGACGAGACCTATCTTTACGTGCCTCCCTTCGCGGGGGCTCGCCCGGAGGGCGTCCTGCTCGTCAAGACCTCGGGAGAGCCGCAAAGGACGACGGCGGCGATACGCGCGGAAGCAAAAAATATCGACCCGAAGCTGAGCCTGTCGATCCGGAGAGTTCAAGACAACCTGGAAACGCAGATGACCCCCTTCCGCGCGGTCGCGACGATCGCCGGCGTGCTGGGCGGGCTCGCGCTGCTGCTCGCATCGATCGGGATGTATGGAGTGATCTCATTCGTCGTGGCGCAGCGCACAAGAGAGATCGGCATCCGGATCGCGCTCGGCGCAAAGCCGCGCGATGTAGTCACGCTCTTCTTAAAACAGGGATTGCGATTGATTGCCGCCGGTATCGCGATCGGAATCCTGGGCGGAGCGATCATCTCTCGCCTGCTCGCGGCGCTGCTGCTCAACGTGAGCGTGATCGACCCGGTGGCCTTTGTGGGAGTATCGGTATTTCTGGCGCTGGTGGCGATGCTGGCCTGTTACGCGCCTGCGCGACGGGCGACAAGAGCCGACCCGATGGAAGCGCTGAGGCACGAATAGCTGCCCGGCAGAAGGGGCCGCTTCAATAGACTCTTCACACGTCCGCTCTCGCGTATTCCCTGTTTCCGAGATCGCCTATCAGGTGCTGAAGCAGAGAGAGGGCGGCTATCGCCGCCGTCTCGGTCCTGAGCACTCGCGGGCCTAGAGTGACGAATTTGCAGCCGTGGTATTCCATCATGCCCAGCTCTTCGTCGCTCCACCCGCCCTCGGGGCCGATGAGCGCGGAAATATCGGCTCCGGGAGCCTGTTTCAAGCCATTCGCACCTTCCAAAGCGCTTGCGACTGAAGAGCCGCCCCTCTCGCTGAAGACCAGTATGCGGCCCGAGACGGCCGGAGAGCTCTCGATGAAGCTCGCCACCGTAAGCGGAGGCGTCACCTCTACCAGGCGGCGGCGCCCGCATTGCTTGAGCGCCTCAAGCGATATGCGCCGCCATCGCTCCAGCCGCTTTTCCGCCTGCTCCGCCGACAGCTTCACCTCGGAGTGCTCCGACGAAAGCGGCACGATCCGGCTCACGCCCAGCTCGGTCGCCTTCTGAACTATGAGGTCGAACTTCTCTCCCCTGGCCACCGCCTGCGCGAGCGTGAGACGCGAGGGAGATTCGACCGTATCTTCGAGGGTCCTGATAATGCGGAGCCGGGCGCTCTTCGAGCCGATCTCGCTGATCTCGCATTCCCGCTCCACGCCCTGGCCGTCGAAGATGAAGACGCGATCGCCGGGCTTCAGTCGAAGGACGCGGGACAGGTGGTGTGATTCTTCGCCGGAAAGGGTCACGACGGTTCCCTCGACCTGCCCGGGCGGGGCATAGAATCTTCGCCTCGCCATCACTCGCCCTCTCTTCGGGCGACCAGGGCGGACCATTCGCCCGCCTCGCGCCGCTCGACGATCGCAAGCCCCGCTTCCGCCGCGCGGGCCTCGACATCATTCCTCAGGGTCGTGAGTATCCCCGACAGGATCATCGAGCCGGAAGGGGCCAGGCACGCCGACAGGTCGTCGAAAAGGTCTATTATTACCTCGGCCGTCAGGTTAGCCGCCACCACGTCGAACGCGCCTTCGCGAAAGCCGCGCGGCTGCCCCTCGGTTATTTCGAGCGCGGCCTCGACGCCGTTTATCGCGGCATTAGAGCGCGCGGCTTCGACGGCCAGAGGGTCTACGTCTATCGCCGAAATGCGCGAGCCGGGCGCAAGCTTCGCCGCGGCGATGGCGAGTATGCCCGTGCCCGTGCCGACATCGATCATCTTTCCCCCGCGCCAGTGGCGCTCGATAGCTTCGAGGCACATGCGCGTCGTCTCGTGGGTGCCGGTGCCGAAAGCCATTCCGGGATCGATCTCTATCACTTCGCGGCCGAAGGTCTCATCCGGCAGCTTCCACGAGGGCGAGATTATCAAACGCTCTCCGACGGCAACGGCTTCGAAGCCTTCCTTCCACTTCTGCATCCAGTCCTGGTCCGCGACGGTCGAAATCGAAAGGTCGAGCAGGGCGCGCCCTTCTCCGAGGGCCGCGAGCCTCGACCTGATCTCGCCGCTTATGCGCGCGAGGTCCGCCCGCTCGTCGAAATAGGCTCCGAGCTTCACCGAGGTCGGGCCTTCTTCGAGAGTGAGGATGCCGTTGACCTTCATCTCGAAGAGGAGCGAGCCTGCGAGCTCTTCGGCCTCTCTGGAGACGGTGAGGGCCAGGAGCCGCCACGTCTTTTCTCTGTTTGGGTCGTCAGACACGCGTTGCCTTCCGAGGGTCAGCCGCCCGATATTCCCAGCTCGTCGAGTGCGCGCTCGTCGTTGCGCCAGTGCTCGCGCACTTTCACGAAAAGGCTCAGGAATACGTGGCGGCCCAGCAGCTTCTCGATGTCGGCGCGCGCGGCGGTGCCCACCTCTTTCAGTCGCGCGCCGCCCCGGCCGATGATGATCTTGCGATGCGACGCCCGCTCGACGTAGATGACGAAGCTGATGCGCGTGACCGTCTCTGTCTCTTCCCACGATTCGGTCACGACGGCGGTCACGTAAGGAAGCTCCTCCCCGGTCACCTGGAGCAGTTTTTCGCGCACCAGCTCGGAAGCTATCGCGCGCTCGGGCTGGTCGGTCAGGGCGTCTTCGGGAAAGAGCATGGGGCCTTCGGGCAGGTGCTCGAAGATTTTGTTCACGAGCAGATCGGTCCCGTCCCCCTTGAG